>NZ_JBLYEE010000010.1:0-222938 GCF_048515415.1 Pedobacter sp. N23S346 | reverse complement strand
TACCTTCTGGAAGTAATAGACTGATTAGGATGTGGCCGGCGTCGCTCAAAATAAAAATGGATAGGGCTGTAATTCGAATACAAAAAAAAGAAAATTATTTCTTCCCCCCAAGAATCCCGCTTGATCCCTAATAAGGAAATAGAGGAGCAACAGAAGATAAATAGGCTTATTCATTTTAGGAAAAAATATATTAGCGATAGCTTGAGAAAGGCTGCGGGATTATTGGATGAGCATCAATCATCTATGCATTTGACTGAGACAGGAAAAAGAAGAATTAGCCTTAAGCTATTGGTAACTTTGTACGAGAAATACAACATGAATCCGGAATGGTTTCTTCATGGGACTGGACCGGAGATTTTAAAAGAAGCAAAGCCTAAAAATACAATGGATGTAATTAATGAATTGCGGGCAGAGGTTGCGGTGCATGACAAGAAAATTCAGATATTGGAGGCTAATCTTAACCAGGCATTCAGGATGATAGAAGTGCTGCAGAAGCAATTAGATAAGTAGATTAATAAGTGCTGCCTGTCCACTACGGCTACTATTGTAAACTAGTAAAAATTACGGAATTATCAGTGTCATTATTGCAACTTTAAATACACCTAAAAATAAACGCAACTATAATAAGATAAATATTATGTTTTTCCTCTTATTTTAATTCCCGCGGCGCTTCTGTTTTAGTACAAAAACACCACAGAATCTCTACAAATCACCCACAAGAATGTAACAGAAGTGTAACTTTTTAGTTATACTATTAAAATAAATTTTAATAAATTATTAAAAACTAAATTCGATTTAAGCACGTCATTTATATACAATATGTATATAAATGCATTAGATGGAGATCTATTAACCTGCGCGCTCTAAATGGTATAATATATCGTACCAATTAGACATTAAGAGACTGAAATTAAATTAGTCAGTGAGATTTTATAGTTTTGATAAATACTCAAATCGAGCATGTTAACGTCCACTACATCTGTATAAAAATAAAACTTCTTTTATTAGATTAGCGTTTATTAAGCAAGCAAGCAAAAAGTAATAAGTGCCGTTGGGCATTTTTTTGTAGAACAATATTTTGTTCAAAAACACCTTTCTGCTTTAAAGCTTTTAAAAATTTAAAGAGTTTAAAAATAATAATCATGCAAAACGAATCAGCTATTGGAATAACCCGCCATAGCGGAAAGCTTGCCGCGGTAAGTGTAATAATGCCAGTTTGGTCAAAAATAGACGAAACAGATAATAAGATTTATATTGACATTCCTCTTTTTGGTTTAAAAACTGTAGCTAAGGATCAGTCAGATTTTGATATCGCCATTAGAGAAGCAGTAATGTGTTTCTGTTTATTGTCTGAACAACATGGCTTAGGACTAGAAAGTGAACTAGAATTTAATGGATGGGAATCTATGAATCATCAAGAAGGTCAAATGATGTTCGACACAAAAAACCAGCCTATTTTAGAATCAGTATTTGAAACAGGGGATCAGGTCGCATTTGAATTGGAGGTTTGCTAATGCAGGAACATTTGCCTACCGTTGACATCGATATTCTCAAACAAATGATCTTAGAGACCGGCAGAGTTGAAAAAACAATAGAAGTTGGATCAACCACAGCGTATTCGATTAAATCGCATGGAAGTTCTATGCGAGAAAAAATTATAACAATAAGAGATACAGGTGATGGTCAAATATCGTATACAAGAGCAACAGGCATAGCCTTAAATCTTAAATGTATTGACAAGGTACTTAAATGGCTAGAGGAAAATAGACAATTTAAAGATGGTGGCTATTCTACAGAATTGTAAATATAGCATTCTAAATATTTAAAGATTACTTATTAAATAATGTTAAAGCCCCCGCCATCCAGCGAGGGCTTTTATTTTTTAAAACAAATCAGTTTAGTTGATACGTTATGTTTAGTAATTTGCTTCTACTATTTTTTAAAGAAATCTTGCTCAACGTATTCTCTAATATGTTTTCTCTGAAATAACCATTTTCCACCCGTCTTGGAGCATCCAATAGTAAACTTATTATCATGCATCCACTTCTCACTCATATTCAACAATCTACCAGTTTCCTCTAATGTCAGATAAGGTTTTTTAGCTTCCTGAATTTCTTCTAATTTAGAAATAACAATTTGCTCAAGGTTTTCAATCTTTGATATTAATCGTTCTAACAGTGCATTATCTACTATTGCAACATTTGGTTTATCCATGTGTTTCATTTTAAGCAAAAATATTGCTTTCATTCTGAAATATGGCGGTTACAATCTCGTGTTGTTCCTTCAATGCTTGTTTTAGTTCCCGCTGATGCATTCTCCATTTTATTTGGGTGATTCCCTTTTGGTCTCTGTTTGCTATGGCACAAGCTATCCGGCAGCAAATCCGGGCTAAATCAAAAGATAAATCCTTATACACCGCTTATGGTTTATTTAAACCTACTCGAGATACGCTGTTTAGAGAAAATAGATAACTGCGGCCCTCACCAACAGGCAGAAATTACTTTTCGCATTAAAATGCTGCAGTATGAACAGGAGCTTGCGCAAACGATGATTGAAGAGGCGAAAGCAAAGCGGTATAGTTTTATGGAGAAGTAGAGAAGTTAGAGGTGGAAGATATGTAGTAAATGGGTAACTGCCCGCGGTAAGTGTTTTTTAATTTTTTTGGCTTATTGATTATATTTCTTGATGAACGTTCATATATCACGGAGTATGTAGTCATTCGGTTTTGGTAAAATTTGCCTACCCCCTTAGTTGCTATTGGTCGTAGCGATTACTTTAACGGCCCAGGCAAATTTCAAAGTGTTTCTTTTTATATGTGTTCTAATCTGTATTTAAAGCGATTTAAATGCTCAATTATTCCTGCTGATTGTACTTAACCGGGGATCAAGTTTATTAATTTTGGCTCTGGTTTTTTTATTTCCTATTGATTTGCGCTTTAGAAAAATGATTATTAGAAATCATTAATTTATTAAGTTTTGAAATCACAAGTCAGCCACAACAGCTCTCCCAATCGATAAGACTTGCGCCAGGAAGGGAAGCTTAACTAACAATATATCAATATTTTGCCGCTTGTTGCTAATATATGATCAGAATGGTCATCTTCTGTTATGTAAATTTAAACATTCAATACTGTAATGATAAGGTATCAAGTGGCCCCATGCTTTACCACTTTTATACTGAGCATGGAAATGTATTGTAATGTCTAATGTTTTAAGTATTAACCCATCATAAAAATATTTTTGGCGAACAGCCTGTTGGTCTCCTGAGGGAATCAACATCTTAAAGATTAGCACGCTTTGTTATAAAATTTAATCAATCTATAAACCTAATCAGACAAAAACCGAAATGAAAAAACAAATTTTATTATTCCTGATAATTGTATTGTTATCAGGCTGTAAAGATGAATTCAACTCCATTCAGCCCACTCAGCTAACTAACCTACAAAAGCAGGCCAAAACAGCAGCGGTTGCAGCTGCTGCTCCCGAAGTCTATATTCCGCAGGAACTAAGCTCAAATGATTTTAATAATTCGGCTAGCACATGGAGTTGGTCTAGATCCCGCTCTTCCGATCACTTTATTGTTTTCTGGGCCAAAGGCTATGGCAGTAACGACCCAAATTCAACCGCCGTGCCAGCCACATACCGGGTAGATATTACTGACCTGCTGAGCAAAGCAGAAGGCTTTTTTCAATTAAATGTAACTCAATTAGGATTTGCTAATTTAGCTACATCTAAGCTGAGTAAATATAAGATGATGATCTTTATAAATTATCAAACGGAATGGCTGGCTACCGGTTCAGGCTATGATAACGTAATTGGTGCCCTGTGGGTTAGTCCAAGTACAATGCAGCCGGTTGGTCATGTCATCGGTCATGAGATTGGACATAGTTTCCAATACCAGGTTTTTGCTGACCAGGGTGTTGGCGGGTTCCGCTATGGATTTGGTGGCAATGGCGGTAACGGCTTTTGGGAGCAAACGGCTAATTTCCAGGGATTCCAGAGTTATCCTTCGACGGTTTTTACCGCATATGATTTCACCGTCTACAAGGATAATTACCACCGCCATGTTCACCATGAATGGTATCGTTATGCAAGTTACTTTATACTCTACTATTGGGAATTTAAAAGAGGGCGAGATTTTATCGGAAAATTATGGCGCGAGTCTCGCCAACCGGAAGATCCTATCCAGGCATATATGAGGCTCAATGGTATTAATATGGCTACTTTTAATGGAGAAATATATGATCAGGCTGTAAGATTTGTCACCTGGGATATTCCTTCACTCCGATCTTATGGTGCCAATTACCATGGTGCCCAAACATGGAACTACACAAGGCTAACTGACGGAAGCTACCAGGTAGCATATAATCGTGCCCCGGGTACTACCGGTTACAATGTTATCCCTTTAACCGTTCCTGCCGCAGGCACGGTTGTGTCTACCGTTTTTACTGGTATGGTTAATGCGCCTGGCTATAATCAGGTAGCAAATCCAGCAAGAGCAGGTTGGCGCCATGGATATGTTGCGATTTTAAATACAGGAGAACGCAGGTATAGCGGCATGTGGACCAACAACGCAACTAGTAGCTTTACTGTGCCGGCTGGTACTGTAAAATTATGGTATGTAGTGACTGGAGCTCCGACTACCTATGCACCACATCCATGGGATGAAAATGAAGCTAATGATGACCAATGGCCTTTCAAAGTAAAATTCACTAACAGTTCCGTGTTGTAAGACATCGCTGAATAATGCGTTTTATTTAAATTAAGATTGAGCCGTCTCAAACTTGTTGAGGCGGCTTTTTTTACATTAGCCTGGTAACTTTTTTAAGAACGTTCAACTGAATATATTAACCTGAGTTCGATTATTAATTGAAGATAAAATCGTAATCATGGCCGCAAATGTTTGTATTTAAGTTTATAATAATCAGGTAGGTATTTCGGCAAAACGGCCGCCCGTTTCGCGTTTAAGCTGTCACCCCATTTCGCTTAAAAGTGAACACCTGTTTTGGGTCAAACTGGCCGTTCTGATCTTTCGATCAGCTTTTATACTAAACAGGGTTATTCTCGAAGCAAAGAAATTGCTGAACTACATCAGCTTGTCTGTTGCAGAGGTCAGCTTTCATCGTGCTTGCTACATTAGCATTTATCTATATCATACCATGGCACCTGGCTTTATCATAAAATTGGTATTCGTTAGAATTTTTTTAAATTTTCAACATCACTGATATCTATGATTTTAGATTTTATTTTGTAGATTTACTTCTATTATAAAAATGGTACTTTAATTATTTAACCAAATTTTAAACCCATGTTGATAAAACTGTTTCAAAAGGGACAGTCTTGTTTTTTCAAAAAGAAGTTTACCATATTTTTTCCTCGAAAAAGCAGGACGGGGGATCTTCGCCTGTAAAGGATTTGAAATTGCGAATAAAATGCGATTGATCATAATATCCAGCCATGTACACAATATCTGCCCAAGTATTTTTTTTAATTTGATCAATTGAAAATATAATTCCATTTGAATTAAAGATCAGTTTAAGAGGTTTTTTATTGGATTACCTACCTTAAAATCAAAAGCGTTAGCTTTAATCGATAAGCTCAAAGGATTGGTCAATTGTGATCAATCCATTTTTTATATTAATGTACCCTATTCCGTTATAAATTATATCCAGAATATCCTGTTCATTAAATAAGGATTGCCATTTTTTAGGCTAATCATCATTTTGATGCAGGTATTTTTTTAAAAAATAATACCATCCAAATACCTAAATTGGCTTGAGGTTTTTTAAAAAATCACTTAACGCCAATCCATTACTAAAATAACGTATGAATTTATCTAATATACAATCTCCGGGGGTTTACATCAACGAACTTAATGATTTCCCAAATTCAGTAGTGCCAGTGGCCACAGCAGTACCTGCATTTATTGGTTATACGCCACAGGCCATGTATGAGGGAAGATCTTATGCCAATGTAGCACAAAAAATCAGCTCATTTTCTGATTTTCAGGCTTTCTACTGTTATCCTGATCCGCCAGCACCAGCTAGTCCAGCGAAACAGTATAATCCGGAATATTACCTCATAAAGCAAAAATCAAAACCCGTTGATCCGGATTATATGATCATTGATGGCAATTACTATTCTATTCTTCCGGATCCCAATACCATTTATTACCTCTATAACAGCATTAAAATGTTTTATGAGAATGGTGGTGGCGATGCTTATATCGTTTCTGTGGGTACTTATGGGGCACCATCCAAAAGCCCTCTGGCAGTAGGTGCGCCTTTGATCAATTCTAATGTAAAACTAAGTGATTTAACCGCTGGGCTACATTTATTGATGAATGAGCAGGAACCAACCCTGTACATTTGCCCGGAAGCTACTTTACTATCTGTAGCTGATAATGGTATTTTAATGGAAGCCATGCTGCTTCAATGTACAAAAATGCAAACGGCTATGGCTTTGTTTGATGTGATTGGCGGTAGAAATCCTGATCCAATTTTATATACACAGGATATCCAGACTTTTAGAAACAATACCGGAGTGGTGGGACTTGATTACGGGGCAGCTTATTATCCTTTTGTTGGTACAACCACCATGCAAACTTCGGATATAGATTATACCAATCTGTTTGGTGGCGATACAAAACAACTGGCACCACTTTTAAATCCTGCCAATAATCCCAATCCTGCAGTAGCACAGATTTTAGCCAATATCGCCAGTCCTTCTGGTGCAGCTTTAACCGTTACGCAGTATCACAATGCTTTACAGAATGCTAGTAAAACTTACAGTACCATTATCAATCAGGTTTTGGCTATTGCAAATATTTTACCACCAAGTGGTGCAATGGCAGGTGTAATTACAACCACCGATAATCAGGTTGGCCCTTGGCAGGCACCCGCCAATGTGAGTATTGTAGGTGCGTCTTCCCTGCCAATTAATTTATCCGAAAGTCAGCAAGCCAACTTAAATATGGATGCCATTTCTGGTAAATCCATTAATGCTATTCGCTTTTTCAATGGCATTGGCATTTTGGTTTGGGGTGCGCGTACACTGGAAGGCAATAGCCAGGATTGGAAATACATCCAGGTGCGGCGGACCATGACGTTCCTGGAGCAATCCTGCAAACTGGCCTGCCATCCATACGTATTTCAGCCTAATGATAAAAATACCTGGGAAGCAGTAAAATCAATGATTCGCAGTTTTCTTACTTCAGTTTGGAAAAATGGCGGATTAATGGGCGCAACACCTGCCGACGCATTTTCTGTAGCCTGTGGCATGGGCACTACCATGACCGCAGATGATGTGCTGAATGGCATCATGACCGTGGTGGTAAGAGTAGCCCTGATTCGTCCGGCAGAGTTTATGGTTTTAACATTCCAGCAGGAAATGCCGGTATCCGGATAGTTAGATCTTTAATAAAATTATTTTCATTTTTAAAAAAATATAGTTATGGCAGATGACGGCAGCAAACAAGGCTCAACATGGCCAATGCCCAAGTTTAGGTTTGAAGTTGACCTTGGAGCAGAATTAAAAGGTGTGGCTTTTCAGGAAGTTTCCGGAATGGAAGTAGAAACACAGGTGATAGAATACCGTGCAAGTAACAGCAAACTTTTCTCAACAGAAAAAATGCCTGGTATTTCTAAATATGGCAACGTGACAATGAAGAGAGGCATTTTCGTTAACGACAATACCTTTTGGAACTGGCATGCAGAAATTAAGATGAATATCATTAAAAGAAGAACGATCTTAATTAAGTTATTGGATGAAAGCGGGAACGTAACCATGCAGTGGTCACTGAGCAATGCATGGCCTACAAAAATTACCAGTACCGATTTAAAATCGGACGGAAGTGAGGTGACAATTGATACCATTGAAATTGCACATGAACAGTTAACCATTACCAATGGCAAATAAAGAATACGCGGCAGGCTTTTATTTTGAACTTTCTTTCAAAGGAGAAAATGCCGCCTTTCAGGAAGTGAGCGGTATTGCGAAGGAGTTGAATATAGAAGAAGTGTTATGTGGTGGCGAAAACAGATTTAAATACAGGTTGCCAACCATTTCTTCCAGCCAGAACCTGGTTTTAAAAAAGGCTTCAATACCTGAAGGGGCTTTATTGAATGATTGGTGTTCCAACTGCATTGAAGATGGACTGACCAGTAAAATTACCACTCAGGATATTAGCCTAAGCCTATTGGATGCCACGGGGATGGTTTATGAAAAATGGACATTTCATAATGCCTATCCGGTTAAATACGCTGTTTCTGATTTGAAATCCCAGGAAAATGAAATTGTGATAGAGTCTATTGAATTGGCCTATACATACTTTGAGATTGCACCAACTTCGATGTTTGGGAATTCATTTGATTAAGCTATGTCCATCGAAATCAGAGAATTGATTATTAAAACAGAAATTTTTTCGGGGCAAATAAACGATGCTCCGGAAATTTGGATCAAGGATCTCGAAAACCTGAAAATGCAATTTTTGGAAGAGTGCAAACAGATTTTGCCGTTAAGGCGCCAAGCAAAATTTATAAAAGATAGAACAGTTATGGGATTAATGAAGGTTAGCGGATATACGGATGAGAATTTTAAAATGCCTTTAAAAAACGCAAACATGCAAGCTGTGGCACCTTACTCGCTAATGATTAATCCCGATTCGCTTAAAATGCAGCGAAGCATAGAGGACAATACGCAACAAGTACCCAATACCAGTGCACCATCACAAAAATATAAAGCTACGCCAAGCGATAAGCTGAGTTTTGATATTGTGATTGATTGTACCGGCGTGGTGGATGCCAATCGAACTGATATGGAGGTAGAAATTAAAAAACTCGAAACCATTATTTATACCTATAACGGCAAAATACACCGCTCCAATTTTGTAAAATCGCAATGGGGGCAAAACCTTTCCTTTAACTGTGTTTTAACCTCTTTTGATATTTCTTATACCTTATTTAAGCCCAATGGAAGTCCTTTAAGGGCCAAAATATCGATGGCCTTTTGTCAGTATATTTCACCAACAACGGTAGAAAAGATGGAGAAAAAACAATCTCCCGATGTAAGTCACATCGTTACCGTTGTAAAGGGCGTAACCTTGCCGCATTTATGCCAGGAGGTTTGGAACCAGGAAGCGTATTACATTCAGGTTGCAAAATACAACAACCTCAATAAGTTTAGAAAACTGCATGGCGGCGAGAAACTTATTTTTCCACCAATTATTCAACCAGTATAATGGCTGCTACAGATATTATTAATTCGGGTGGGATTGCCACCTACGATATTAAATTAGATGGAACGTTAATTCCCGATACTTTTCGGATATACGCCATCACCGTTGAGAAAAAGACCAATAAAATACCAACTGCCAAAATTGTTGTGCAGGATGGAAGGGCCGATACAGGAACATTTGATGCCAGTTCTTCGGAGACCTTTAAACCTGGAGGCAAATTAACCATTGAAGCCGGTTACGATTCGACCAATCGGCTCATTTTTAGTGGTATCATTACCAAACAATCCCTCAGGATAGATGAAATAGTAGGTTCTGCACTGGAAGTAGAATGCAGGGACGCTGCCGTTAAAATGATTGTTGGCCGCAAAAGCCTCACCTTTTCTAAACAGAAGGATAGCAATATTATCCAGTCTATTATTGGTAATTATGGCGATTTAACGGCCGATGTGGCCGCCACTACTACGGTTTGGCCCGAGCAGGTGCAGTATTATGTTACCGATTGGGATTTTATCCTGGCACGTGCGGAAGTAAATGGATTGGTGGTAAATGCCCTCAATGGGAAGGTTTCGGTACAAAAACCAGCAGCAACCTCAACTCCGGTATTAACCATTGCCTACGGCGATAACCTGATGGCTTTTAATGCCGATATGAATGCCGTTACCCAATTGGGAGAGGTAACAGCCAGCACTTGGGATTACAAGAACCAGATAATTAGTAAACAGCAGTCTGCAAATGATGTAACTGGCCCCGGAAACATCAGTTCGAAACAACTGGCCCAGGTTATTGGCCTGGATAGTTACCAGCTACAAACCACAGCACCGTTAGAAACTGCCGATTTAACAGAATGGTGTAAGGCACAACTAATTAAAAGCGAGTATTCCAAAATACAAGGGGTAGCTAAAATACAGGGTACCAATTTAATCGAACCTGGTAACTATGTTACACTGCAGGGGTTGGGCGATCGGTTTAACGGCGACCATTTGGTTTCGGGTGTAGAACACGATTTCTCTAACGGCAACTGGATTACAGAAGTTTCCATCGGTTTACCGCCTACCTGGTTTATAGAAGAACCCGATGTAATGGCACAGCCCGCTTCAGGGCTTATTCCCGGTGCCCGTGGACTATTTAATGGAACTGTGAAACAAATGTACGAAGATCCCGATTCGCAATTCCGCATTTTGGTAAATGTACCCTTGTTTGACGCCAATGGTGCGGGAATTTGGGCCCGAATGTCTAATTTTTATTCGACCAACGGAGCTGGCGTATTTTTTATGCCCGAGGTTGGCGACGAAGTGATTTTAGGCTTTTTAAATGAAGATCCCCGGTACCCGGTTATTTTGGGCAGTTTGTACAGCAGTTCCAAAAATGTTCCTTTTACTGGTTTAACAGCCAACCAAAAGAATACCACTAAAGCCATCGTATCAAAGTCAGGAATTTACGTGCAGTTTGATGACGATAAAAAAGTGCTCACCATAGAAACACCAGGCAAAAATACCATCATTTTAAGCGATGATGAAAAGAAAATAACCATAACCGACCATAATAAAAACACTGTAACCATGTCATCTGATGGAATCGTGATGAAAAGTCCATTCGATATTAGCATACAGGCCGATAAAACGGTAACTATACAGGGTAAAACCGGGGTTAAATTGATGGCACCCGGAGGGGATGTAGAAATAAGCGGGATTAATATTAAAGAAACAGCCGATAGCCAATACGCTTGCGAAGGCGGAACAACCGCACAAATAAAGAGCGGAATGGAATTAACGCTGAAAAGCGCAATGATTATGATAAACTAAAATAATGTGCCTCCAGCAGCCAGATTAACCGATTTTCACCAATGTCCCATGATGAACCCTGGGCCAGTACCCATACCGCATGTAGGCGGGCCAATAGTAGGCCCCGGCGTGCCAACCGTTTTAATTGCCGGTTTACCAGCCGCCAAAGTAGGCGATACGCTGGTTTGTGTGGGACCGCCCGATTCGATTCTAAAAGGATCGGCAACTGTAATGGTTGGCGGAATGCCCGCTGCAAGGCTTGGAGACTCAACAGCACATGGCGGACAAATTGTACTAGGAGCATTTAATGTAATAATAGGTGGATAAATTAACTAAATATGAGCACAGCTTTTTAGGATCGGGATGGGTATTTCCGGTTACATTTTCTGCGGGCAACAGCCAGTTGAAACTAAGTGCCAACGAGCAGAATATTAATAATTGCATCGATATTATTTTGATGACCAAACAGGGGGAAAGATATTTTGAACCCCAGTTTGGCTTAGGCTTGCAGCAATTTTTCTTTAAAAAGATGGACGAGATGCTGAGAGGAGAAATTGCCGAGGCAATAAAAATATCGCTATTGCATAACGAACCCCACATTGTAGTTTTCGATGTTAAGGTCGATTTTGTCTATCTGTACAAAAGTTTAATCGAAATTACCATTATGTACATCTACAACCAAACCAATACCCGGCACAATTATGTATCTCCTTTCCATATAAATGAAGGAACAAGTTTTTATTATGATAATGAAAATAATTGATCAACATACCGCATTGGCCGCTCAGGAAACAGCGTTGGTTCCAGTTTCTTCACTTTTGGATGGAAGAACTGAAGTTGATTGTCTTGCCTTCTTGTCTCACTTTGCATCGCTGATTAATTTTTACGATAATGACAATAATATCCATGGCAATTGGACACCCTTTTTACTGAAAGATCTGGCTATTTTACTGGCGCGGCAGGCTTTTATTTTGAACTTTTTTACAGAGGAGAAAATGTCGCCTTTCAGAAAAGCAAAACTGGTTAGACTTCAGCCGAAAACAGAAATAATTAAGAGAAAAAATCCAGAATTTATGATCAATCAACCAGAAGAAATATTTGAAGGGATTATTCCTGTCAAAAATGCGGGTCTGGTGTTAATTAACCACAACATTCCTTTACTTTTTGAACGATTAAACCTTATAGACGATAATAAAGTCTTCTTGCCTGAAAAGCAGGCTGCGGCTATTCATTATCTCCAGTTTTTAGCAACAGGTCAGTTAGAAACTGATGAACCGGATTTGGCACTGAACAAAGTGTTATGTGGCATTCCGCTTCGCAAATCCATTACAAATCAAACAGTCATTAGCCATGCTGAAATAGAATTGATGACGCAACTGTTGCAGGCCGTGATTGGGTATTGGACAGCCATTGGATCAAGTTCTATTGATGGCTTCAGGGGCAATTGGCTAATTAGGGATGGCTTGTTAAGCGAACAGGATGATCGCTGGGAGCTGCTTATTGAAAGGAGAGTTTATGATATCCTGATTAATCAATCACCATTTAGTTTTTCGGTAATTAAATATCCCTGGATGATTAAACCACTATATGTACAATGGCCTTATTAAATTAAAGTGATTATGAAATCGCTAAAGTTAAAATATGCAAAAAATACAGTGGTTGAGCGTGTTGCTAAAAACCCATCAAGTAAATTTCAGTAGATTTTTAACACCATTAATGTCATAAAATAGCTTCCTATCGAATAGGATAGTATTTCGGGACTTGTGTTAATACCGAAACTCTTATTTGCGCAACAAATAGGTTCGATAAAATCTGCAGCACATGTACAGCAAAAACACAAAAACCAGCCATAACAGATAAACTATCCCTAATGAATAACCATAATTTGAAAGTGCATTCCCGGTTATGTACGACTTTGGGGTGATCACCATGACAGACCATGACTTACCTGAAAGGGCGAGGCCAATCATTGCTGTGAGATGGATTAGTAAAGTACTGATTAAATAAGTGAACAGCGGCGTAGAACCAAAAGTTACGAAGAAATCTGTCAACTTATTTTTTATGCCCTTTATATAATGAAGCACGATAAACATCGGCCCGAGTGTAATAAAAACAAAATCTGTTGAGGCAGGATATTTCGTTGCACTAAAAAAGGAAAGTATCGTTTTTTCAAAAGTTTCTTGTTTGGCCCATGGCTGGAAATCTCCATAAATATTGATCCCGCGGAGGATAAAAAATAAACTCGTTAACACTATACCTGTAGCTAAAAGCCATTTTCTTTGATAAAGATGGCCAATAGCATAACCTAAACTGAGTATGGCAAACCAGGGAATAAGGGTGTAATTAATAATGAAAAGTCTTTCTCCTGCTGGAATGTATTTTTGCTGATGTAATACAGACCATAAAATTGTTGATGATGATTGACCTGTTAATGTAATTCCATCTAATAAATGGTGGCCAATTAAAACCAAAATACTGAACAATAAAAGAAACTTTTTAGGAATGAACTGAAGAAATGCCAATAAGAAAATACTCAAACCCAAAGCTCCGATAATGAAAAGTCCAATGGTACGATATTGTAAATCAAATGTCCACAAAAAGTTATTAATTACCAGTTCGATACAGATCAGGATAAAGGCAAGCATCAGCATTTTATAAAAAACTTGTTGCCTGCTTTTGTCTTTGCTCCATTTAAAAAGGTAAGTACCGCTGAGGAAAAAAACGGTAGGTGCAAAGAAATGAGAGATAAAACGGGTGAAGAATAGAACAGAGGTGGTACTTTCTAGATTTCCAGGGTTCGTATTCCAATAGTGAAAGAAAAGCCGAGTATGATCCAAAATAGCAATAGTAAGCAGGATGCCGAGTAATAATGCTTTACTGTATTGTTCTACATCTGCTGGTTTTCCTGATAAGGTCTGGTTCTTCATGAAGTATCGAGATTTGAAATTAAGGCTTTAAGCTTTTAGAAAAAGGCTCACAGATCCATTTGCAACACGCAGCTATTATCTGTTAAGCATGTGATTTGCGAGCCTTTTATTTTTTTGCTTTTTAAAATTTGAAGGTCAGGCTGGCCAGGAAGTTAACCGGTTTCTGCGGACGCGAATAAAAGCCATCAGAGATCCAGTATTTTTCATCCAGAATGTTGTTTGCTTTAAAGCTAACACGGTATTTGGGCCTATTGAAGAAAACTGTAGCATCGATAACTGTGTATTTTGGCAATACAAAAGTATTGGCCGCGTTAGAAAAAGTATCGTCAACATAGATTGCGCCTGCACCAAAGCCTAAACCTTTCGCACCACCGTTTAATAAGGTGTAGCCTAACCAGATATTAGCAACATTCTTTGGCGTTCCAACGCCACGCTTGCCAGCTAGTGCCGGACTGCCATCTTTAAATTTATTGTCGTTATAACCATAACCAGATACAAAATTGAAACCCGGGAAAGGATTACCGATAAATTCTATTTCTACACCCTTACTTTCCTGCGTGCCATCCTGTACAGTAAAGTTTTGATTGTTGATAGTGGCTACCCTGGTGATATTTTTAACCGAAATATCATAATAACTGATGGTTGCATTCAACTTTTTATTCATCAGATCGAGCTTTACACCACCTTCCCATTGATTGGCTTGCTGTGGTTCGAAAACAGAAATAGAACCGTCTGGCTGCGTTGTATTTGCAACATTTCTAAACCCATTCATATAATTTCCGAAAATGGCCACCTTATCTTTTATCGGTTGGTAAACAATTCCTAATTTCGGAGAAAAGGCAGTCTGATTGTAGTTTCCAGTTTTTACCTGTGTCAGGTTATTTAAGGTACCTTCATTCATAAACCGATCTGCACGTAAACTCACCATGGCCATCAGGTTATCGGTAACATTAATCACATCAGAAAAGTATGCACTGTAGGTATTTTGCTTGTTTAAACTCTGCGGCGTGCTGATGTTTCCCAAACGATTTTCTACCTGTTGTAACCGAATATCTTTTACCGTTGTGTTAAGGGTAATGGTATCCAACTGCAATGCAGTAAATTTAAAGTTTCTAAATTGCGACATGTAATCCAGGCCTACCACCAAACGGTTTCTCAGCGTCCCGATTTTAAAATCGCCTGTAAAGTTTTGCTGAATTTCTTTTCTACCAGCTTTTTCCGGTGAAAATACACTAATCGCCCTGGCAATGGTGGTGTTGGTTAGCCAGGTTTGATTAAAGTAAAGAAGGTCATTATATTCTCCATTACTGAATGAATAATTGGTTTGCGAGGTCCAATTATCAGAAATTTTGTATTCTGCCTGTGCGTAAACGTTATTTGAAGACTGGTGGCCAACAAATGAGTTATCGATTAATGAACGTTTATAGTCTAGGTCTAATTGATCGTAACTTGTTGCCGTTACCCTGCTGCCTGTGGCCCAGGCAGTAGAAGAAGTGCCTTTATACGTTTGCAAATCTGCATCAAGTCTAAAAATCAGACGATCGTTTACCTGGTAGGAAATACTCGGCGCTACGGCATAAGTTGTTCCGAATCCCTGATCCTGAAAGGAGTTTTCCTTTTGCGTCGCCAGGTTCATCCGGAATAACAATGTTTTATCCTTATTTACCGGCGTATTGATATCAGCCGTTAACCTGCTCAGATCGAAACTACCCTGAACATACGAAATTTCACCTCCGAATGTATCGTAAGGTTTTTTAGTTACATAATTTACCAGTCCGCCGAAAGAAGTCATTGCTGCACCGAAGAGCATAGCCGATGGACCTTTAATCGCTTCCACGCGATCTACCATTGATAAATCAATACCCGTTCTTAGAAATGTAGCCATGCCATTTCTGAAGTTTTCACTGGTTTGAAAGCCCCTCGAAAAAAACGCTGGCATGCCTGCACCTGTTTTTGCCGGAGCAGCACCCGGGATATTACGAAATGATTCTTCCAGCGTAAGTGCCATTTGTTCTTTAATCAGTTCTTTGTCTACCACAGAATAAACTTGTGGGTTTTCGAGATTTTTAAGTGGTAACCTGGAAACATACCGGCTTTCTTTCCTCGATGATATATTATACTTATCGCCAACAATCAGCACCTCGTTTAAATCTTTAGCTGTAGAAGAAAAGGAGAAATCTGCTGTGGTATTTTCTCCTGCCTGCAGTACAATCGTTTTAACCTGCGGCTGCTGACCAACGAAGCTTACTTTAAGCGTATAGGTTCCAGGAGCCAGGTTTTTGAATTGATAAGTTCCCGTTTTGTCTACGGCTACATTGGTCAGGCCATCTAACGAAACCGTTGCAAATTCTGCAGGTTTGCGGTCGCTGGTGGTGATTTTTCCAGAGATGGAGCCATTTTCCTGTCTGCTGAAATTAGCCATTGCGGCCGAAGAAGTAATGCAGAGCATAAAAACTGCTGTAACTAAAGACCAAAAGTTTAAACGTTTACTCATCCTAACCGAACGAGCGGGGCAAAATTGTTTCATAATAATCATGTATGGTTTTATATGTAATTGTGTTTATTCTTTTTGATTACTGACCTCTTCCTGCTCGGTAGCACCGTGTCTGTAGCGGTAAATAGGGTTTTCCATATTTCCGATATAGGGAAGGTCTTTAAATGGGTTTGCCCGGTTTCGCAACTGGCGGTTATTATGTAATTGAAGCCTGTTCAAAGCATCAGGACTAAACTCGCCGATAAACAGATCATATTTCTTGTAATCTTCCTTAAATTCCGGGTGTTCCTGCTGATAATTAAGAATACAGTTTGCAACCAGCTTCCAAAACTCATTTTCACTGAAATCATCATGCTCCACCAAAATGGCTGATATAAATCTGAAAATGGAATCAAAAATCTGGGTAAACAGGGGCAATGTTTTAGCTGTTTCAGGGACGGTTACCGATAGCCTTAATGCGGCTTCAGGAACAGGATGGGTAGTATTGAGTAAAGAGACTTCCTCGCCAATATCTTTCATAATGGCACGCACCGGAATGTGGTTTTCGAGTACCATAATCAGGTTTTCGCCATGCGGCATAAATACCATATCCCATTTGTAAAAGCAGTGTATTAATGGACTCAAGTAACAATCAAAATATTCCTTTAACCAGTTAGCTGTAGTTAATCCCGAAGCGCGAATGAGTGCCGGCAAATAAGCATTCCCATCATTATCTACATGTAGCAATGCAGCCATTGTAATTAATCGCTGGTTTTCCTTTAGTCTGCTTACCGGACTTTCCCTCCATAAACAAGCAAGCATTTTTTTGTAGTGGCTATCTTCACTTATTGCCGCCTCATAGTACTGATGGGCGAAACTTAAACTGGCTATTTCCCTTAAAATGAAGAATTTTTTGGACTGTAAGTAACTGTCGTTTTCTACCAAATTATAGATCCACTCATTAATTGGTGGATTTGTTTTCATGAATTTTGGCGACAATCCTCTGATGTAGCCCATGTTGAGTACCGACAGGGCAGTTTTTACATAAAATTTTTCTGGATTGCTCACGTTAAAAAATGTCCTTATTGATTGCTGCGGCAGGTATTGATCATCGCTATAGCCAAGGCAAACCAATTGTTGTGTGGCGATATCAGCAGCGAAAATGTTGGCCAGCTTATTAAACCACTGCCATGGATGCACTGGGATAAAGAAATAATCTTCCGGATTTAGTTTTTTATGGATTAAAATATCGTTGAAACGCTGTAAGTTTTCTACTCCGAGTTCCTGCAAAATTACCTGCTCATATTCCAATGTAGAAACGGCGGTAAATATGGCGGTACTGCTGTGGCCAGCCAACCAAACCAATGAGAAAGGTTCGGCTGTTTCAGGGGCATATTCACGGTAATCGCTGGCGTCAAAACCAATTCTACCATTGTTGGCGATGAAACGTGGATGCCCGGTCATGGTAGATTCTGTTTGCTGATAACCGGATGTGAGCAAGTCTTCGGATGTTGGCTTACCATAAAAATTCAGATAAGAACTTCCGCTTAATGTGCTGCAAACCTCTTCCAGGTAAACCGGCAGTGATTCATCCGGAATTCCAAGCTCATCTTTAAATTCGATCAGGAAACTGAGCGCATCGATTTCTGAAGGAATGCCCTCCACCTGTTTTTCCAGTGAATCCGTATCGATATACCAGTGGTTTAATGCCAGGATTTTTGCAAGGAAAATGTAAGTAATTTCCTGCGTATTATTTTGCAATTCGTAATGGCCCCAACCATTATTTTCAGCAATGTATTGTGGAGTGATAATGCGTTCGTGAGAAAATTCAGCAATTATTTTTCTAAGGTGGAGTCTGTTTACGTGATCCCAAACTGATTTTTCGAGGTGCAAAGAAGCTTGGGTTGGCGTAACCATTGATTGTATGTTCATGTTTTTCAGAATTAAGAATAGATAGGTGAGTTTTTGAAGGCTATTTTTGCGAAAGGTTGGTTTGGTAAGCGGCCAGAGGATTTTTTAAAATGCCGGCAAACTTTTGATTTTTGAACGGATTCGCGCCATCAAGCATTTTCTGACTGTTTTGCATTTGCAGGCGATTAGAACAGGTTTTGATAATTTCTGAAGCGAACAGGTCGTATTTTCTGAATTTTTCTTCAAGTTCCGGATATTCACACTGGTATTCTGTAATGCAATCTGCTACCAGGCTCCAAAACTTTTCTTCAGGAAATGCCACATGTTCTACCAGGATATGGTTTAAAAAGCGGAAAAAGGAATCGAAAATCTGTGTGAAAATAGATAAGATCTTTAGGTCTTCGGGAACAGGGATGATAATTCTTTTTACGATTTCGGGCAGTTCTTTTTGCTGATTAACCACTGCAACCTCTTCACCTATATCCTTCATAATTGATCGCACCGGAACATTATCTTTAAATACCAGGATCAGGTTTTCACCATGTGGCATAAAACGCATATCGTGGAAATAAAAGCAGTGTAGTAGCGGACTTAAATAACATTGAAGGTAGCTTTCCAGCCATTGTTCGGTATTTAAAGGGGAGCTGTTTATGAGTTCGGGCAGGAGTGCGTTGCCCTGTGCATCTACGTGCAACAATGCAGCCATCGTCATCAGTCGCTCGCCGGGAGCTATTTTATCCATTGGACTTTCCCGCCAAAGTGTTGACAACATTTTCTTATAAGGGCTATCCATTTTAATGGCATTTTCGATATGATGGTTGGTATAACCCACCGTGGAAATCTCCTTTAAAACGGTAAATCCTTTCTGCTGCAGGTATGGATCGCTGGTTACAATTTGGGCTACCCATTCATTAATGGCGGGAGTGGTACGCATAAAGTATGGCGAAAGCCCCCTCATAAAACCCATATTTAAAATAGAAAGCGCAGATTTTACATAGTATCTACTGGTATTGCTTACGTTGAAAAATGTGCGTACAGATTGTTGAGGGAGATAATGATCTTTGCTATAACCCAGGCAAACCAGTTTAGCGGCTGCAATATCCGGGGCGAACAGGTGAATCAGTTTGTTAAACCACTGCCACGGATGGATAGGGAAGAAGAGGTAGGATGCAGGGTCAAGATTTTTTTTCAACAATTCATCATTAAACGATTGAATGGTTTCTGGATCCAGTTCCTGCGTGATAAGCTGCTGGTAAGTGAGCGGAGAAATGCTTGTAAATTCCGTGCAATCCTGGTAGCCAGCTACCCAAATCAGTGAAAGTGGAGCCGCAGCTTCAGGGCTGTAGTTTTGATAATCTATAGCATCAAATCCTATTCTGGCACTGTTGGCAATAAAACACGGGTGTCCGGCAATCATTGCGTGTTCGGTATCTGCATAACTGGCTTCTGTTAAATCTTTAGCGGTAAGTTTGGTATTTGTATGCATGTATGCACTTCCATAAAGACAGCTAATAATTTCCTCCAGATAGGTTGGCAAATTGATATCGGTAAAACCGAGGGATTTTTTAAACTCTATAATAAAGGCAATGGCATCCAATTGCACTGTTTTAGTATTGATGATTTTAGTAATGGAATCTGTATCGATGTGCCAGTGATCCAGTCCGAGCACCTGTGCCAGAAACTGATATTCGATTTCGCTATCTGCCGTGGTTAAGGTATACAATCCCCAAGCACCGTGAATCCGTTTGAGCTTCGGAACGAGGAGCAGTTCATGCGAAAACTCGCAAAGCATTTTTCTTACTTGCAGGCGATTTACCTTTTCCCATATTTGTGGTTCTAAATGGGCAATGGCAGATTCTGGAGATAACTGATTATTTTTAGCGGTATTCATATCGGGTTGTTTTTGCATCTGGTTAAATTTTCAGCGAATTAAAGTGCAGTAGCCACTTTGCCATAGTGATCTTCCATGATCAGGAAGGGGTTTTCCGGGTGTGCCAGCGATTGCATATGGATCAAACTGCTTTTACTCATCATGCGGAGCATTTGTCGGCGTTCACAGGGTACAATCTTTCCGTCAACGGCTCTAACTCCCGCTTTAAAGGCTGTTCGCCCGTGGGCACATAAGTGATTATTTACAAAAATTAAATCTCCGGCATTCGGAATAAACTGATCATAAATAAGCAGTTTAGCTTTTGCCCAAAACTGTTTTAGAATGTCTAAAGCCTCAGGCGTTTGATCGGCCTGCTCATTATAAATTTGTTCTGCCGCATCAAAGCGGATAAAAGGACGCCTGGCATTTCCATATAAAACAGCGGTGGTCTCTTGCTCTCCTAACGCTTCCTCAACATCAAAATTGGCATCTTTAGGGCACTTATAAATGGTTCTGAAAAGTGCTTTCATCAGCTCGTCTGGTTCTCCATGAGAGCGGATGGAATATAAAGTAGAATTTACCCGCTCTTCGTTCCGGAGGTATAAAAAGCTGAGGAAATCTGCCGGATGAAGTAGGAAAGCATCTTCCGTGTGCACGAAAAGATCGGTTTTTGAACCGGCTCCCGTTTGGGAAAAACTCATATTTTCCTCTGGGATAATGGCATGTAAAATTCCTCCGCCTTTGCGCTGAACATAATATTGTACAGGCTTAGACGGCACAGCACCATGAAGCAGAGCGCATATAAATCCGTACAGATTCAGTTTATCATCATCCGATTCTTTCCATGATGCAGGCGTTGGCCCTAAAGCATCCTGGTCTACATCTACCAAGCCTTTAAAAACAATTGCGCCATATTGCTGACTGGAAAAGTCGTTGCTCAGGTTACTCAGTAATGCGGCGATACGTTCGGGGAGTAAGGCATATGCATTTAGGTGCAACGATGCGATGTATGCCGGCGATTCGTAATGACCAAATTCTTTCTGCAGTTGCAGCGCAGAACTCTTAATAATCGCACGTTCAATAGGCAAAACCTCAATAATTAGTGGCGCCATTGGAGGTAATTGGTGTGGTGATTCTTCGTTTTTCAAATCCATATTGGTAGGTTTTTTAGGTAGATGGAAATTTTACTTTTTTAAATCATGTGAGGATAATAGTGTTGTAATTAATAGTTAAATAATTAATAATCAGTTGTTAGTGATTTTTTATTCATGTTTATTAAAATAATTATTGTTTTAATCAGGAGAACATTTACATTTGTTATTATCTTTAATTAGTCTAAATAAGTACTATTATGAGCAAATCTATTTTTATTTAGTTTAAATAACAACTAATATTTCTTATTTATTTTTTTGCATACCTAAATCCTCCATCTACCATGAAAAAAGAGATTTATTTTACCCAAACGGAATGGCGTCGGGATGACGAAGTGGTTACCCATTACATTCGAAAAAGGCAAAGTATTTATGCCGATCAATACCATAAAGGCATCATTCCCGAAGCCGAATTACTGGAAATCATTACCAACGCTACCTGGGCACCCACCCATAAAATGACTGAACCCTGGAGGTTCGTGGTTTTAACGGATAGCCAGCTGGTTAAATACGGAACTTACATGTGTTCGTATTATCGAAATCTGTATGAGGATATACCTGATGCTGAGAAAAAATTAGCAAAATACAATTATCTGAAAGATTATCCGCTTAAAGCGGCTTGTATAATCGCAATCATTTTCGTTAAAAGCACAAGGGTTAATATTCCGGAATGGGAAGAACTCGCTGCTGTATCCTGTGCGGTGCAGAATATGGCCATCAGTGCAACTTCATTTAAAATTGCTTCCTATTGGGCCACTGGTGGATCTGCAATTGACTATGTAAAAACGCTTGGCTTAGCTGAAAATGAGCAGTCGCTCGGCTTATTTTTTATGGGCTATACCAGCGATTCGACTGTGCCAGTTCAGAAGAAAAGAACAGCTATCGATCAAAAAGTAACCTGGCGCTCCTAACCTAAAAACCAACCTCAAACTATGGAAAATATATCTTACCCGGAACTGATCGCAGATCAGACCTTGAATGCTATGGTTCAGCCATTCGATTTTCAAGACCTTTTTCATCAACATACAGCCGATTCTTACAGCCAGGCCATAGACCAGGCGAAAGCGATGGTGCTTAAATTTCTCGATCAGCAGCAAAAACCCTTTAGTGGCATTACGCCGCTACAGTTGGGGGAGCAGTTTAAAAAGATTGAGTTCGATATACCTTTAGCAAATTATGATGCACTTTTTCAGGAAGTTCAGGAATTATATGTAGATCATGCTACCGCTTTTCATCTTCCTAATTACATTGCACACCTCAATTGCCCTGTAGTTATCCCTGCACTTGCGGCAGAAGTACTCATCAGTGCGATCAATTCTTCGCAGGATACCTGGGATCAAAGTGCGGGGGGAACCCTGATGGAACGTAGGTTAATTAACTGGACGGCTCAGCAAATTGGTTTCGGTGAGCAGGCAGATGGAGTATTTACCGGCGGTGGATCTCAAAGTAACCTGATGGGCTTGTTGCTAGCAAGGGATTGTTTTGCACAAAACAGGCTTAATCACAATATTAAAGTGAATGGAAACCCTCCTGAAGCTTCCCGGTTCAGGGTTTTTGTTTCTGATAAATCTCATTTTAGTAATCAGAAAAATGCTTCACTTCTAGGTTTAGGAGAGCGAGGAGTGATCCAGGTAGAAACTGATAATCGCTTTAGAATGAAGCCAGATGCCCTTGAAGCAGCAATTGAAAAGGAGCGCGAACGAGGAAATATTCCTTTCGCAATTGTGGCTACAGCCGGAAGCACTGACTTTGGTAATGTTGATCCACTGGAAGCAATCAGCGACCTGGCTGCAAGATATAAAATTTGGATGCATGTAGATGCTGCGTATGGCTGCGGTTTACTGCTTACAGATCAGCACAGGCATTTATTGGCAGGGATAGAAAGAGCAGATTCCGTTACTATCGATTATCATAAATCATTTTTTCAGCCGATCAGCAGCAGTGCATTTATTGTTCGCGATAAAAAAACGCTGGAGATCATCAAACACCACGCAGATTACCTGAACCCCAAAGAACAGGATTATGAAGAGTACCCCGCACAAATTAATAAGTCGATTACGCAAAGTACCAGGAGATTCGATGCACTAAAATTATGGTTTACACTGAGGTTGTTGGGCAGAAGTAAACTCGGATCTTATATGGACACCGTGATTTCTACTGCCCGGGAAGCAGCAGTTTTTATAGATCTTGATCCTGAACTGGAACTGCTGAGTACTTCTGATATTAGTGTACTGGTTTTCAGGTGCAAGCCAGGCAACCTGCCAAATGTAAATCTTTGTGCCTTAAATCAATACATCAAAAAGAAAATGTTCCACACGGGTGAAGTATTAGTGGCCAGTACTAAAGTGGATGGAATCTTTTACCTGAAGTTTACCATTTTCAATCCGATCACTACTATCCATGATATTCAGCATATTCTAAGCATCATCAAAACTTATGGAGCAGCATATTCTGAATAATAATCAGCCGGTTGCTGATGGAGACAGTCGGTTTTTTACAGCCATTGTGAACCAATACTGCCTGGAATTTGGAGGTTGTACGCGATACATGGGAATCCCGGAATATGATCAGGTATTGTCCAGAGGAATCAGCAAGAGTGGCTTGGATTTGCATTTGAAAATTGCCTTTCCTGCAAGTGGTGCGGAAGTTTTTATACCGCTAATCTACTTCAGCAGTATTGGGAAACATATTTTTAAATTTCCCGCTTTCATGCATCATTTGGAAAAAGATGAGGTGATGGATATCAATGTGGCTAAATTTTTAGAATTGGCAGTTGCTGAGGTACAGATTCTTTATCCGGAATGGCAATCGATAGATCAGGCATTGTTTATATCTCATGCTCTGGCCATCGCCAGGTTAAAGATCAGTTATAAGGAGTCCGTGGAGGAACAGTTTGCTCCTGTTATTAAAAGGTTTAAAGCGAAAATAACAGGAGATCAATTATTATCCAATGATTTAGTAATGTCCTGGTTTCAGCAATATTTGAAAGGAATAAGCGATCGGCCATCTCCTCTATTTGAACTAGACGAGGTTTTTCAGCTGGTCAGTCTTTTAGGAAGGTATAAAGTTATGGAAGAGCAGGAATTGCTGAGATGTGTTTACCTTCAGTTAAAATCTATTGCGCAACAAGAAGAGAATGAAGCTATTGAAAGCCTACTTCATCAGCGGCGTTTAGAAATTAAAGGAGAACTTTTTAATTGTACAGGAAATTATGTGCGATCGATTTTTAATCCGCTACAGTGCTATTTTTATAGTACTAAACTGCTTGCTCCACCATCAACAGCACATGTTTTTTATCGATATTTTGATCAGGAAAAAGTAGCCATCAAAATCCGGCCATTTGACCTGGAAAAAGACCTTCCTATGGTTCATCAGTGGTTTCACTCAGAACATGCCAAAGCCATCTGGAAAATGGACTGGTCTTTAAAAGAATTGGAGCATTTCTACCGAACGCTGTTGGCAGAAGGAATTTCACATAGTTATATTGGTGAAGTTAACAGAGAAGCAACTTTCAATTTTGAAGTTTATTGGGCTACAAGAGATATCCTGGGCGATTATTACGACGTTTTGCTATCAGATTATGGTACCCATTTATTCATCGCTCCAACAGATAAGCAAAAGAAATTTCCATCGCTCATTACAAGAAGTATTGTAGAGTGGCTTTTTATGCAACCAGAAGTAGGTAGGTTAGTAGGAGAAGGGGCTATCGAATCTCGGGCGGCACTCATGAATAAGGTACAGGTAGGTT
Organism: Pedobacter sp. N23S346; assembly: GCF_048515415.1. Classification (NCBI taxonomy): domain Bacteria; kingdom Pseudomonadati; phylum Bacteroidota; class Sphingobacteriia; order Sphingobacteriales; family Sphingobacteriaceae; genus Pedobacter; species Pedobacter sp. N23S346. Next base: position 197,843 of record NZ_JBLYEE010000010.1, on the reverse strand, counting down.
TTAAACTTCAGCACATTATCGAGATGCCGCATAAAAAAGCATATCTCAATTTCTGCTTACGGGAGTGGTATTGGGAGAAATTTCCTCAAAATCATCATCATTCATCTAACACATTTATCCATGAAAACACCTAAAATTTACGATATAATCGGGATTGGAATTGGTCCGTTTAACCTGGGCCTTGCTGCATTATCCCAACCAATAGCAGATTTTAATACGCTTTTTCTCGATCAGTCAGACGAGTTTAACTGGCACCCGGGTTTGATGCTGGATGAGGTAACACTTCAGGTTCCCTTTATGGCCGACCTTGTAACCATGGCCAATCCGGCCAGCCCATACAGTTTTTTAAATTACATGAAGCACAGTGGCCGCCTGTATAAATTCTATATCCGGGAAAGCTTTTTTATTTTTCGAAAGGAATACAATGCGTATTGTAGGTGGGTGCTTGAGCAATTAAACAACTGTTTATTTTCCAGGCAGGTGGTGTCGGTAACTTATGATCATCCTGTTTATGAGGTAACCGCACGGGATACACATTCTGGAGAGATGAGCACCTGGCAAACCTACAAATTGGTTTTAGGTACAGGCACAAGCCCCTATATTCCACCAGCGATTAAGAAAAAAACGCTTCAAAATGTAATTCATACTTCGCAATACCTCAACCATAGAGATAACCTGGCTAAAAAGAAATCGGTTACCATTATTGGTTCGGGCCAGAGCGCTGCAGAGATTTTTCAGGATTTACTTCCGGAAGTTAAAAAAGGAATGCGGTTAAACTGGTTCACACGGTCTGAACGTTTTTTCCCTTTGGAAAATCATACCAAGTTAACCCTCGAGCTTACTTCACCGGATTATATCGACTATTTCCATAACCTGCCCGAAGTGCAAAGGAAGGATGTACTCGCCCGTCAAAGCATCTTGTTTAAAGGCATCAACGCAGAGCTGATTAATCAGATTTATAACAGTTTGTATGCGATGGACATTAATGATGAGAACCTCAAAGTGGTATTGATGGCCAATAGCAGGTTGAATGATATTTGCGAGGAAGAGGATGAATCTTATCTGCTGAATTTTTCACATGTAGAGCAGCAGAACAATTTCGAAATTAATACTGATTATGTAATTCTTGCCACGGGCTATAAATACGTAGAGCCAGAGTTTATGACTGGAATTTCGAACCGGATCAGGCGCCTGCAGGATGGAAATTATGATGTGCGTAGAAATTACACCATCGATGAGGCAGGGGATGAAATTTTTGTTCAGAATGCAGAATTACATACCCATGGAATTTCCACACCTGATTTAGGTATGGGAGCCTACCGGAATTCACAAATTATCAATCAAATTACCGGAAGAACTATCTATGCCGTTGAGGAAAGAATTGCATTCCAATCATTCAGCACTTCAGATCTTCCTGTTCACCTGAAATCAGCTGTTGATTTAACCCTTTAAACCCAAAAATGTGTTACTGAGAATACGCCATTTATTTGATTTATTTAGAATAGCGCTACAGGGTACTGAAAAAAACTTCACCTCTGGAAGTGTGAACAGGGCAACTTTTTTGCTTGCTGTGCCTACCATGCTGGAGTTGAGTATGGAATCACTTTTTGTGCTGGTTGATTTGCTTTTTGTGAGTAGCCTGGGCGAACGGGCAATTACTGTAGTGGGGATCACCAACTCAGTAATTATTCTGATCCAGTCTGTAGCTACCGGCTTAAGCATTGCTGCTACTGCCGTAATTTCGAGGCGTGTGGGTGAGCAAAAGCCAAAAAGCGCAGGTCTTGCAGCCATGCAGGTGATTTACCTTGGCATTATTTTATCATTGGTTTGCAGTTGTATTGCATTGATTTTTAATCAGCAGATTATGCAGTTTGCAGGCGCTTCAGAAAGCCTGGTGGCCTATGGGAATGTGTTTTCTAAAACCATGTTCGCTGGTCTGATTTTTATGATCATGCGGATGCTGATCAATGGCATATTTCGCGGCTCTGGCGATGCCTCAATGGCCATGCGAACATTGGCATTTTCAAACGTTCTTAATGGTTGTTTATGCGCGATACTCATTTTCGGTTTGGGCCCAATTCCTGCTTTCGGCATATTGGGCGCCGCTATTGCTATGGTTACTGCCAATGTATTTAGTGTAAGTTACCAGGTATGGTACCTGATCAAAGGTAATAAGCGCATTGTAATCTCCAGGCAACAACTGGTGATGGTCCCATCCTTAATGAAAAGGCTGCTTAAGCTAGCGGCCGCCGGCATGGTTCAATATCTTGTTCCGTCTTCCAGCAGGTTTATCATGATTGTTATTGTAGCCAAGCTTGGAGAAAGCGTGCTGGCAGGTTATATCATTGCCAACCGGATTATCATGTTTAGCGTATTGCCAGCCTATGGAATTGCAAATGCTGCTGGCGTGCTCACCGGACAGAATCTTGGTGCTAAACAGCCCGACAGGGCAGAAGCATCCATTTGGAAAACTGGTGTATTTAATATGTGCTATTTGGGAAGCATCGCAGTTTTTCTACTGTTTTATTCCAAATCTGTTGCCAGTTTTTTTACCCATGAAACAGCAGTGTTAACGTATGCCTCCGAATACCTGCAATACATGTCGATTGCTTTCTTTTTCTTTGGCTATACGATGGTAATCTCCAGGGCACTCAACGCTGCAGGAAATGTAAATACAGTAACCGCACTCTATATCCTTATGTTTTACATTATTCAGTTGCCGCTATCTTATCTGCTCGGAATTTATTTTCAATGGGGCCCAAAAGGAATTTTCCTGGCCATCCTGATTTCTGAGATTGTACTTTCCTGTAGCTGCGTTACTGTTTTTAAAATGGGAAAATGGAAAACTGTTAAAATATAAAACCTCCGAATGGAGAAAAACATCATCAAAACCACTATCTAATATGAACAACATAGAAAAATTAAAACAGGCATTTTCTGAAGCACTGTCAATACCAGTTGACCAGGTAACGGAAGATTTAAAATACCAGGGAATTGCAGAATGGGATTCTGTATCGCATCTGTTCCTGGTTGAAGCCATTGAAACCGCATTTAACCTGACCATTGCAATTGAGGATGTGTTGGAAATGTCGAGTTTTACGAATGTAAAACAAGTGCTGAATAAACTCCATGTTACCTTTAACTGATACTCTCTATGGAAAATCTATCCCGGCTTTACGAACTGATATTAAATAACAGCGCTTTACAATACATTGATCCTTTAACAGGGATTTCCCGAACACCCAAAGATTTTCATGAGTCTTTAGCGATAGATGAAACTTCAGGGTTGGTGTTTCTTTACCTAGATAATCAGCTGAAATCTGTTGAAGTTTTGCTAAACTTTTTGAGGAGTAATTTTACGATTGCCTTATTGAGTCCGGCTTTAAATGAGGATTATAAAACAAACCTGGAGCAACATTATCGGCCTTACTATATTTATGATCCGTTACAGGGCGCAATTAATGGTTATACTTCGGTTAATGCAGGACCTGAACATCAATTATTCAGGCAAGAGGTGGCGACTAAAACGGAGGTTCATCCGCAGATAAAATTATTAATCAATACTTCGGGAAGTACGGGATCTCCGAAATTTGTGAAACTATCTGATCGAAATATAGTAAGCAATGCTTTATCTATTGTAGATTATTTGCCTATTCATCAGGCTGATGTTACCCCACTTAATCTGCCATTGTTTTATTCTTATGGTTTCTCGGTTTTCACTAGTAATTCTCTTGCAGGCGGTAGCATCATTTGTACCAACAGCACCATTATGGAAAAGGAATTCTGGGCGGAGTTGGAGCAGTTTCAATACACCTCATTGGCTGGCGTTCCTTATGTTTATGAGATGTTGAAACGAATTGGGTTTCTGGAAAAGAAATATCCATCATTACGTTATCTAACCCAGGCTGGAGGACGGTTAAATGAATCTATTTTAGCAGCATTCGGGCAATATGCGGTTGATCATAAAATCTCTTTCTTTTCCATGTATGGACAAACTGAAGCCACGGCGAGAATTTCTTATCTGCCACCAGAATACCTGCTGGATAAATTAGGATCGATCGGGAAGCCGATTAAAGAGGGTAATTTGGATATCGACGCGGAATCTGGCGAATTGAGGTATTATGGACCTAATATTTTTGGTGGATATGCGGCCAAAGTTGAAGATTTATTGGCCTATAAACAGGATACGGTACTGCTTACTGGCGATTTGGCAAGAACAGACCATGATGGCTTTTTTTACATCACAGGAAGGAGTAAACGGTTTATTAAACTTTTTGGGGTAAGGATAAATCTGGATGAAATTGAGCAGATTTTGAGTGAAAAGTTTAGTGGTATAAGATTCATCTGCATCGCAGAGGAAGATAAGTATATGGTTGTTGCCTATGTAGATGCAGGGATTGATGAAAAAGTGATAAAGCAATTACTTTTTGAGCAGGTAAAAATTCATCCTGCCTGTGTGAAAACTAAGCTACTGGATAGTATTCCACTTACGCCAAACGGGAAGGTAGATTATATGGCAATAAAAGATGAAATATTGGTGTGATGTAATTTGGTTGTAGCGGATCTTCATTCAGCTTTGACAACTTTATATCAGGTGGGCTATTAAAGTTGTCAAAGTTTATTCTTTTAATTCAGATGGGTTATTAAGGTTGTCAATATATTGCAAATTATTGCCAGATTTGCCTTTAGAAAACAACGATTAAAATGAGCGTAATTGCACTGAAACTAGGAAACTACACCGTAAATAAAAGCAAAAAATTTTCATTAATTGATTCTTCAGTTGCAGAATCGGGAGCAAAAGTCGCTATCCAGCCTTTTTTAATTACCACAGAAAAAGATTTGATCCTGTTGGATGCTGGCATCAATTTAAACCAGGGCGAAGTTCCTCCAATTTGCCAACGCTTAAAAGATGAAAATGTTGATCCCGACCAGGTAACGAAAGTCCTTATTTCGCATTTGCATAAAGATCATATTGATGGCATAGGGTATTTTTCAGACAGGAAATTCATTGAAAGTTTTCCTAATGCAACCATCTATATTCAACAGCGCGAATTAGATTTTGCTTTAACACAAGAGGGAAATCCATCCTATCGCATAGAAATGCTGGAGCAGCTGGCATTGCTGCCGAATGTTGTTTTGCTTAATGATGATGAGGGCAATATTACAGATGAAATTTCATATGAGGTTTCTGGCGGACATACACCTCACCATCAGGTATTCTGGATTAAGGAAAACGAAGAAACAATTTTTTACGGTGCCGACAATTTACCACAACGAAACTATCTTAAGTTTCAGGTGGCCTTCAAGAATGATTACGAGGGAAGAAAAGCACTCGAAGCACGCCAAAAGTGGGAGGAAGAAGGAAGGCAACAAGAATGGAAGGTACTGCTTTACCATGATATGGAAAAACCGATTATTAAATTCTAGTTATATTACTCTGAGTGTGATTAATAATATGGATTTAACCACCCCGCCCTTTGGGCACCCCACCTCCGGAGGGTGCAAAATGCTATAAATTAAGGGTGGTTAAAACTAGAATAACTGTTTAAATTGTGTTTTAATGCATGTTATTAACCAAAATCACCTTATTCTGTCTCTTCCAAATTCTGGAAAAACAAAAAACGTGCTTTGGTAGCATCTGTTTCGGCGCTACTATTTCCGTCTATCCTCAAGAATTCTCCCTTGTTTCCACTGTTGTAAGTTGGCCAGTTAGTAAGTTGAAGTTGGTCAATTCCAGGGCCATTAGGGTTTCCATTTTTAATAAAATTGATGAAGTAGCTCTGCATTTGTTTCGATACCTTATAATCTTCTGCCTTCCAATCGTAATTGTCCTGAACATCGAGATTACCTAGCGCGTATTCGATTTCAGAGGCGTGGAATGAAGTACCGGTAATTACTTTATTAAGCATTTTTTTGATCAATACCTGGAAAGCATTTCCTTCTCTAATGGTCCGTTGATTTAGACCAGGGTGGGGGTGAGCAAATAAATACCTATAAACCGGGGCAGATTTCTGTTGTGCATGTAATTCTGCAAACTTCCAGCTGCTGTAATTAATTAATCTATCACTCATTAACTCACTCGAAGCTTTTTTCACCTCTGCATTTGTTTTTGCAGGGTAAAGTGCTAGAACATCAGCGGCTTTTTCTTTATAAATTTTCTCGACGGCAGTTTTGTAGTTTTTAGTATTGATGCGGCGAAGTCTGAACAATGCTGCTGCGGGAACTTCTTGTGCATTCCAGCCAATTAACAGAGGGACTTTTGCTTGCTGTTTGGCAATGAAAGTTTTTTCCGGATTTTCTTTTAGGAAATAGCCATCTATCGTAGGTTTGAAACGGCGCGGATTTCCTTTTTCTACAAATTTTAGCAATTTTTCTGCAGGCATCAATCTCATCTCTGAAATAGAGCTTGATTTAGAAAAGCTAGTCAGTTCTGTTCCCAATTCTTCTGATTTTTTCAAAGGAAGCACTAAAGCACGAACGTCAATCAGTGAACCACTTTCTGCAATCGCACCCGTAAATAAACCACGTGAAAGTGGCGAAACCATATGTGCACTTACCGATTGGGCGCCTACAGATTCACCTCCAATAGTTACGCGATCAGGATCTCCGCCAAATTGACTGATATTTTTTTTAATCCATTCCAAAGCGGCTACCTGATCTAACAGGCCATAATTTCCAGAGCCGCCATAGCCAGACTCCTTACTGAGTTCTGGATGTGACATAAAGCCGAAAACGCCAAGCCGATAATTAATAGAAACATAAACTACACCTTGTCTAGCCATGCTTTCGCCATCGTATGCAGGTTGTGATCCATCGCCATGGATGAAAGAGCCACCGTGAATAAACACATAAACAGGACGTTTTTCCTGATTGGATTGGGCAGAAGTCCACACATTTAGGTAAAGGCAATCTTCACTCATCTCCGTCGATCTGAATTCATATAAAAGATTCGATTCTTGCACCGGGCGTGATCCAAACCGATCTGCATTTCTAACACCTTTCCAGGGGAGCGGTGGTTGTGGTGCTTTCCAACGAAGATTACCCACAGGAGCAGCGGCGTAAGGAATCCCCTTAAATGATAAAACCCCATTTGCGGCAATCGAACCCTCAACCCGTCCGCCTGTTACTGCAACGTGTTTGGTTGATAATAAACCTTTTTCATTATTGGCGACAGCGAAATTAGTGGCGAAGAAAACTAAACAGAGTGTAAGCAGGAAGAAATTTCCAGGAGATTTAAACATGAAAGACAGCCGAATTTTTGATTAACAATGGATCTGATTTAATGGTATTTCTAGCAATGAAAGTATAAAATTGGAACGTCAACTATTTAATTCTATTGCCATTAAAATAAAATTTTTTCAGGCAGTTAAAATTTGTAGGTAAGCCACAGCACATCATCCTCAATTTGTTTTACATTTTCGAGTTTCATTAAGGTTGCATCATTACCTTTAACTTTTGGATCGATTTCAAAAAGTGATGAGGTTTCTGTTCCTCCATCAGCAATAGGTAATAATAGCTGGTGAAGTTCATCAATTAATCCTGCCTGAAGGAAGCTTCCATTAATCCGGGCGCCACCTTCCAGCATCAGTTTTTCTATTCCGAACAGTTTACGTAGTTTATTTAATGCTACAGATAAATCTATTTCATTTTTTCCGGCGAAAATATAAGATATGCCAATATCTTGAAGATGTGCGAGATATCCGTCTGACACATCCTCAGCTAAAATCGTAATGACATGATCGCCATCCATCGTGGATTCGAGCCACCCTAACTTAGCTTGACCATCTAGAGCAATGGCGAACTTTCCAGAATTGTTGTGTTTGCCAACAAAATCGCCCCGATCCATAGCTGGAGATTCTTTTTTGATCACTGGCTTTGCAAAGTCGGTAAAATCTTTTTCCATTGTGGTACGGCCAACAATCCAGGCTTTAATGCCGATTTCTTCATGGATCTGTTCAAATTTCCCTTTCAGGGTTTCCATTTTTTCACTAGTGCCCCATTTTTCTCCGAGGATTTTCCCATCAACTGAAGTCATCATCAGACAGGTTACATATGGGCGTTCTTTTTTCATATCAATCTTGGATTAGATTAAGTTTAACAAAAAATAGAACAGGCTTGTTTGTAATTTATGGAAGGGTTTTATTATTGATATCAGAAAAAGATCTTTATTAATAAGGAAAAATTATTTAACAAATGTTAAAGGTGGATGGTTGAGGATTATATAATTTTGGAAACTGAATTTAATAACATGGAGCATATCACAATTACTGCAGCTACGGCTGAAAGCATTAGCATAATTCAACAAATTGGTAAGGAAACTTTTTACGAAACTTTCTCCGCTAGCAATACAAAAGAGGATATGCAAAAGTACCTCGATGAAAATTTTAGTGAAGAAAAAGTTAAAAGCGAATTAAATAATAAGGAATCGATGTTTTTCGTTGCATGGGATGAAAGTCTGCCTGTAGGTTATTTAAAAGTAAATGTTGGAGCTGCCCAAACGGAAGACCAGGGAGATATGGCTTTAGAAATCGAACGGATTTATGTCAAATCGAGTCATCATGGTAAAAAAGTTGGCCAAATGCTTTACGAACAAGCCTTGGTTACTGCCGAACGATTAAAGAAAGATACCATATGGCTAGGCGTTTGGGAAGAAAACCCAAGAGCGATTAGGTTTTACGAAAAAAATGGGTTTGTTGCTTTTGATCGGCACATTTTTAAAATGGGTGATGATGAGCAAACTGATATTATGATGCGTAAAACGTTATCATCTTTAATTAAATAATGATCTTAGTATTTCTATTACAGGTTTTGGCGCCTTGCTACAACCCTGAGTCCTGGTCTTAGCATCTCGCTAAGAAACTGTCTAAATTCATGAATGAAGATCAACTTGCGAAGTTTTAGTGGCCCTTGTTGTGGGAAATACTTCGAAAGTTTTATGGTACTCTCATCAAAACTTACGAAATTCTTCAGCGCTCAGGCCTTGGAAATTTCGTAAGTTAATAAATTATAATTTTTAGACAGCTTCTAAGACCACCTCATTTAATTAAAATTGCTTAGGATTTATCCACTTACCTCCAACCTGAAGTTCAACTTCATTATAACTTCATAAATCTGTAGTTATTTCGTACCAGTATTAATCAAATGGGGTATGCTAATCTACAGAAGGCAGCGGTTTCAAAACACCACTGTTATCTGAAATTAATTTCCCTCAAATTAATCAGATAGAAAAAAATCAGATAAACTATTCAAAAAATCAGACAATGAAAAGAAATGTCATGTACCTCGCTTTGGGTGCTTTGCTTTATGTAACAGGTTGTACTTCAAAAAAAGAGGAAAAAGAAGAAGTAGTTACTTATGCAGTTACTACACCGTTAAATATCGATACTTCGTTTACCAAAGAGTATGTTTCACAGATCAAATCAGTGAGGAACATCGAAATCCGCGGACAGGAAAAAGGTTATTTACAAAACATTTATGTAGATGAAGGTCAGCATGTACATGCTGGACAGATCCTATTTAGGATTATGCCTAAAATGCTTCAGGCGGAGTTGTTAAAAGCACAGTCAGAAACTAAATCTGCAGAAATAGAACTTCAGAATACTAAATTACTTACAGATAAAAATGTCGTTTCCAAAAACGAGTTAGCCATGGCCAAAGCAAAACTACAATCGGCCAATGCCGAAACTGCGATGGCGAAAATGCACCTTGGTTTTACCGAAATCAGGGCACCATTTGAGGGTACAATAGATAGAATTCCTTTAAAACTCGGAAGTATGGTAGAGGAAGGCGCTTTATTAACAAGCCTTTCAGATAACAGTCAGGTTTTTGCTTATTTCAACGTTTCAGAACCTGAATATTTGAATTACCAATCAACAGTTAAAGCAAAAGGACAACAGGAAGTAAGCTTGCTTTTAGCCAATAACGAATTGCTGAAATCAAAAGGGAAGGTGGAGTTGATTGAAAGTGAATTCGACAACGAAACCGGAAACATTGCGTTCAGGGCCAGATTTAAAAATTCTGATAATCTGCTTAGAAACGGAGAAACCGGTAAAATTCAAATGGTTGTTCCATTGAAGAATGCATTGGTTATCCCTCAAAAAGCAACCTATGAAATTCAGGATAAAACCTATGTTTTCGTAGTGGATAGTAAGAATAAAGTGCATTCCAGGGTTATTACGATAAAAGGCGACCTGCCAGATTTATATATTGTTGGAGATGGTTTAAGCCTTGGCGATAAAATTTTGCTGGAAGGCGTACAGAAAGTTAAAGACGATGATAAGATTGCCTTTAAGTTTCAAAAACCGCAAGATGTGATCAACAGCTTGAGATTGAAAACCGAATAATTTACACCTTCAAACTTATTTTATGTTTAGCAAATTCATACAAAGGCCCGTCCTTTCTATAGTTATATCGCTCATTATTGTGTTTTTGGGGGTCTTGGCCATTACTGCTCTTCCAGTTACGCAATTCCCATCCATATCTCCACCAAAAGTTAATATCACAGCAGAATATCCTGGTGCGAATAACGAATTATTAATTAAATCAGTAGTAATTCCTTTAGAGCGGGCACTTAATGGTGTTCCGGGAATGAAATACATTGCATCGGATGCTGGTAACGATGGTGAGGCTTCCATTCAGGTGGTTTTCAATTTAGGAACAGATCCAAATCAGGCTTCCTTAAACGTTCAAAACCGTGTGGCTGCGGTTACAAATAAGCTTCCGCCGTTAGTGGTTCGCGAAGGGGTAAAGATTAGCCGCGAAGAATCTAATATGTTGATGTACATTAATTTGTATAGCAAGGATCCGAAAATGAACCAGAATTTCCTGTATAATTTTGCTGATATTAACCTGCTTTCAGAACTGAAAAGGATTGATGGTGTAGGTTATGCAGATATTTTGGGAGATAGAGATTACGCCATGCGGATATGGTTAAAGCCAGATCGCATGCAGGCTTATAAAATTTCTGTTGATGAAGTGATGAAATCTCTTGATGAGCAGAGTTTAGAAGCATCGCCAGGTAAAACGGGTGAAAGTTCTGGTAAAAGATCGCAGGCATTTGAATATGTGTTAAAATATTCAGGTCGATTTAATACCAAAGAAGGTTACGAAAACATCATTTTAAGGTCTAGTCCGAATGGCGAATTACTTCGTTTAAAAGATGTTGCAGATGTAGAATTCAGTAGTGCAGCGTACAATCTGTATTCTACATTGAATGGAAAAGCTTCAGCAGCGATTGTATTAAAACAATCTTACGGAAGTAATGCCAGTCAGGTAATTAAGGATGTAAAGGCTAAAATGGCCGAGATTAAAGGCAGTTCTTTTCCGAAAGGATTAGATTATGAAGTGAGTTATGATGTTTCTAAATTCCTTGATGCATCCATAGAAAAAGTAGTTCACACACTTGTAGAGGCCTTTATTTTAGTAGGCTTGGTGGTGTTCCTGTTCCTTGGCGACTGGCGCTCTACGGTTATTCCGGCCATCGCGGTTCCGGTTTCGTTAATCGGTACTTTCGTATTTATGCAATTCTTCGGCATCACGCTGAATTTAATAACACTGTTCGCCCTAGTATTAGCCATTGGTGTGGTAGTTGATGATGCGATCGTGGTAATTGAAGCGGTACACGCAAAGATGGAAGCAGATCGGCATCTTTCTGTACTCAAGGCTACGCAGCAGGCAATGAAAGAAATTGGTGGGGCAATTATTGCAATTACCTTTTTAATGGCATCGGTATTTATTCCGGTAACTTTTATGTCTGGGCCGGTTGGTATTTTCTATCGCCAGTTTTCGATCACCATGGCTACGGCAATCATTCTTTCCGGTATTGTGGCTTTAACACTTACGCCGGCTTTGTGCGCCATCATGTTGAAAAACAATCATGGTAAGGCGAAAAAGAAAACGATAGTAGATAAGTTTTTAGATGGCTTTAACAATGGCTTCGCAAAGCTTTCTGGTAAATATGAGTTCGTTTTAACGAAAGTTGTTAGTCGCCGGATGCTTACTTTCGGTGTGCTTATCGCATTTTGTTTAGGTATTTGGGGCTTAAGTGGTAGTGTGCCATCTGGTTTCATTCCAAATGAAGATCAGGGAATGGTTTACGCCATTATTCAAACTCCTCCGGGATCAACTTTAGAACGGACAGATCAGATTGCAGAGAAACTTCAGAAAATGTGTGAAGATATCGATGGCGTTAAATCGGTATCATCTTTAGCTGGATATGAAATCTTAACTGAAGGTACGGGTTCAAACTCTGGTACTTGTTTAATCAATTTGAAAGATTGGGATGAACGCAAGCATTCTGCTTCAGAAATTATCGAAGAACTTGAAGAAAAATCAAAATCGATTCCAGGTGCAACCATCGAGTTTTTTCAACCGCCAGCAGTGCCAGGTTATGGTGCCGCGGGAGGTTTCGAGCTTAGGCTTTTAGATAAGGCCGGAAGTGGAGATTATAAAAAAATGGAAACGGTTGCCAACGATTTTGTAAGGGAATTGAATAAGCGTAAAGAATTATCATCTGTATTTACATTTTATAGTGCAAGTTTTCCGCAGTACATGCTCAAAATTGATAATGAAATTGCGCAGCAGAAAGGGGTAACGATTGATAATGCAATGAATACGCTTTCTACTTTTGTGGGTAGTAATTACGAAACGAGCTTTATTAAATACGATCGTCAATATAAGGTAATGGTACAGGCGTTGCCACAATACCGGGCCTTGCCAGAAGATATCTTAAAACTATCGGTTAAAAATGATCGCGATGAAATGGTTCCATTTGCCGCTTTTATGAAAATGGAAAAAGTTTACGGATTGTCTGAAATTACCCGTCATAATATGTACAATGCTTCCGAAATCAGCGGGCAATCTGCGCCCGGATATAGTTCTGGCGAAGCCATTAAAGCCATTACAGAAGTGGCCGCTAAAACATTGCCACGGGGTTTTGGAATCGATTGGGCAGGTATTTCTAAAGATGAAGTTTCGAGGGGAAACCAGGCAATTTATATCTTCTTAATCTGTTTGGCATTCGTTTACCTGGTGCTTGCTGCTCAGTATGAAAGTTTCATTCTTCCACTTTCTGTAATTCTTTCCCTCCCGGCAGGTATTTTCGGAGCCTTTTTATTCTTGAAATTATTAGGACTGGAAAACAACATTTATGCGCAGGTAGCAATGGTAATGCTCATTGGTTTGCTCGGAAAAAATGCAGTACTGATTGTCGAATTTGCCACACAGCGGCACAGTCAGGGTGCATCGGTTTTAAAAGCAGCCATGGAAGGTGCTTCTGTGCGTTTCCGGCCGATTTTAATGACTTCGTTTGCCTTTATTGCAGGTTTGATTCCATTAATGATTGCTTCAGGCCCTGGTAAAATAGGAAACAGAACCATTGGATCAGCTGCGGCTGGAGGGATGCTGTTCGGTACCATTTTCGGGGTGGTAATTATTCCAGGTTTGTATTTCATATTTGGAAAAATTGCCGAGGGACACAAATTGAACAAAATTGAAGAGGAACATCCATTAACTGAAGAAATTGAAGACAATGTTTAAAAAAAGCATCTATAAATACCTTGGTTTAGCCGTAATATGCGCAGCATATACCGCTTGTAAATTACCAGAGGTTGCACAACGTGCTGAAAATAAAAATGTACCTGCTGGTTTTAGCGATTCGCAAGACACCTTGAACAGTGCAACCATCCAGTGGAAAACATTTTTTACTGATCCCAACCTGGTTAGCCTGATCGATACGGCTTTAAAAAATAATCAGGAGTTAAATATCACTTTACAGGATATTGAAATCGCCAGGAATGATATTAAATCTAAAAAAGGCGATCTCTTACCTACTTTAGGTTATAGTGTTGGTGCCGGACTGGATAAAGTTGGCCGATACACCAGTTCTGGTGCAGGTGATGCCTCTACTGAAATTACCCCTGGTAAAGGCGTGCCTGAAGTATTGCCAGATTATAGATTTGGTTTACAGGCCAACTGGGAGGCCGATATCTGGCACAAGTTGCGTAACGCAAAAAAATCGGCGGTAAATCATTACCTGTCAACAGTTGCAGGTAAGAATTTTGTAGTCACTAATCTTGTTGCAGAAGTTGCCAATTCTTATTATGAATTATTGGCGCTTGATAATCAACTGGATATTGTAAAACAGAATATTAAAATCCAGAGCGATGCGCTGGAGTTAATGAAGATTCAAAAAGAAGCGACCCGCGTAACAGAACTTGCCGTAAGGAAATTTCAGGCAGAGGTTTTGAGCTCCAGAAGTATGCAGTTTGATATTCAGCAAAATATTACAGAGACAGAAAATAAAATTAATTTTCTATTAGGACGATATCCGCAACCGATCATCAGGGATGGAAAAAATTTCACAGACCTGGTTCCATCCACAGTAGCATCAGGGATTCCATCTCAGTTGCTGGCAAACCGACCTGATATCAAACAAGCAGAACTTGAACTGGCAGCAGCTAAATTGGATGTTAAAGTAGCGAAGGCGCAGTTTTATCCTTCTTTAGGTATTTCGGCAACTGTAGGCTATCAGGCATTTAATCCGAATTACTTGCTTAGAACACCCGAATCTTTAATCTATTCTTTGGCAGGAGACCTGGCCGGACCACTTATTAATAAAAATGCGATAAAAGCCGAGTATTTAACGGCGAATGCGAAGCAGTTGCAGGCGGTATTTGATTATGAGAAAACCATTTTGAATGGTTATATCGAAGTGGCCAATCAAATGTCGAATATCAATAACCTGCAGAAAAGTTATGATTTGAAAAATCAACAGGTTAAAGCGCTTACCGAATCAATAGAAATTTCAAATGCTTTATTCAGATCGGCCAGGGCAGATTACTTCGAAGTCTTAATGACGCAACGCGATGCCTTACAATCTAAACTGGAATTAATCGAAACCAAAAAGCAACAGCTGAATGCAGTGGTAAATATTTATCATGCACTTGGTGGTGGATGGAATTAACATTTAATTTAAGTTTTTAGCAACTTAGGCGGTCTTCAAATAATTTTGAAGACCGTTTTTTTGTTATCAATTTGCGATACAATTTATACGAATGCATTTTTCACCATAAAAAAAACTTGCTAAACTTAATGACCCTTAGTTTCAATTAAATAATGCGGTCGTAGCGAAATGCTATGACCAGGATAAGTAAAACTTATATTAATTCTGCGTTTATGTTGTTTGGTTTCCTTTCGAATTATCCGCAAATCGATCAATTCGAAAAAAAACGAAACTATTTTGTCAATTTATTTTGATTATACAGTTTATAACTTAGTTTTGTATTACTAACCAATTTCAATTTATGAGCAATGTATCTAATCCGAACCCAGAGCATATGGACGATAGGATGGAATCAGACCATAATCATCTTCACGAAATTAATCGTTCTTCTCCGAAACGCAAGTTTGAAGGTTGGCCAATTTTATGGATCCTACTGGTGCTTTCGATTATTTCAGCAATTATTTGGTATACAGAATCAGCTGCAGATTTATTGAACTGGATCGAAAAAAAATAAAAATGGATGTCAGTTGAAATAAACTGACCAAATATATTTTACCTGAAAGTGAGTAGTAAATAGAAAAGATTGTTGAGAGCGCTAATTTAAGTTCTTAAAAGTGGTGATTAGAATTTTTCATCATCGCTTGGAATCTGCTCAGCAGAGAAATAGCAATACAACATAAGTGCGAAAGATCCAATGTAGAATGCTGCTGTGATCAATAGGAATGTGCTCATAGTATAAATGTTTTGGTTAGGTTATTATAACATTAAGTTATTGTGAATTATTTTACTAAACGTATAAAAAAAAATGAAATAATTCAATACTGTGGAAAACTATTTTAATTAATTTTTATCTAGCGTTTTTTCATTCGAACATCCTGATTAAATGTCAAACCAACATTTTTCTTTTTCTAATTATCAATGCTTATATTTATTGTCGCATTCAGCGCTGATAATTAGTAGTTTACAGTTTTATCTCCATCATTTTTATTACGTATGAAACTTTAATTATCTTTATATTAGATGGCATTTATATTTATAAATCAGCTTAATTTTTAGGCACTAAATATGGGCAATGAGGAACCAATTATCCTGTAAAGAACAAGTTGATGAATATTTAAGTCAGCTCGATTATCCATTTAAAAGTGAAATTGAAGAATTAAGGTCAATTATTTTAAATGCCAGTAGGAAGCTGTCAGAGCAGATGAAGTGGAACGTACCTAGCTTTTATTATCAGCAGGATTTTGCTGCATTTCATCTTCGGTCAAAAGAATATGTTCAACTCATATTTATTTTTTATGATGGCAACATGATCGAAGACCCAGCTCTTTTACAAGGGAACTGGAAGGATAGAAGAGCCGCCAGGTTTTACAATCTGGAAGATATTGAAAAGAAAAAACCTGCGCTGGAAAAGTTTGTAAATAACTGGGTTGATCTGATCGAAAAAAGCAGAGGCCTTTAATTTAAATGACAATATTATTAAATCATAACTAACCTCATCATTATGAAAATTGCTACAATTATTATTCGGGTACTGCTGGGAGCGATGTACCTCTTTGCGTCCATTCCGTTTTTCTTTAAAATAATGCCGGCAGAAATGCCAGCCATGACCGCCGATCAAACCACATTTATGACCGGCATAACGGCATCGGTTTACCTGATGCCGCTGATAAAGGGAACAGAACTGGTTGCGGGTATCCTGCTCCTAATCGGGCGAACTGCGCCATTGGGTGCATTGCTTATCTTCCCGATCACCTTAAATATTTTTCTTTACCATGCTTTTCTGGGGCCTAAAGAACTGCCTATGGTAGCGGTAATGCTTATTTTTAATGTTTTCCTTTTCTTTGCATACCGCCAAAAATATCTGCCCATACTTTCAAAGTAAAATTTTGGATTAACAAATACTTTTTCTTTTTATTTTCAGTTTGCATAAAAAGGCCAATTCACTATCTTTAAAAACTAACTATAAATAAAAATATGAGAAAGTTTCCATTATTAATGCTGCTATTGGTAGCCCTGTCGTTTTCAGTATTTGCTCAAAATAAAGATGCAATTGTTGGTAAATGGCTTAATCCGTCAGGAGAAGGACAGATTGAGATATATAAAAAAGGTGATAAATACTTCGGCAAATTAGCCTGGATAAAAGAACCTAATATTAATGGGAAGCCGAAATTGGATATTAAAAATCCAAATACCACTTTACAAAAACGATCTCTTTTAAATTTAGAGTTGCTAAAAGACTTTGTTTATGAGGATGGCAAATGGACCGACGGAACAATCTATGATCCGAAAAGCGGAAAAACCTATAGCTGTAACATGACAATGAAAGGTAATGATGTATTAAATGTGAGGGGTTATGTGGGGATCTCATTATTAGGTAGATCGGAAACATTTAAGCGAGTTAAATAAAAAAAATGAAAAAAATAATCTGGTGCCTGCTAATGGCACCTTTTTTTTGTACAGCGCAGTCATTTAATCTGAAGCCATTAAATGAAAATACCAAAACTAGCTTAAGAGGTTTAAGCGTTGTTTCTGATCAGGTCATTTGGGCGAGTGGAAGCAATGGATCAGTAGGGAAAACCCTCGATGGTGGTTTAACCTGGCAATGGATGAAACCAAAAGGCTATGAGCAGCTAGATTTCAGGGATATAGAAGCATTTGATCAGCAAAAAGCTATAATTGTTAATGCAGGATCACCAGCCTATGTGCTTAAAACTATTGATGGTGGCACTACCTGGACCGAGCATTATAAAAATATAGATTCTGCTATCTTTTTAGATGGATTGGGTTTTTGGGATCAAAACAGAGCGATAATTTTTGGGGATCCCATTCAGGGTAAAATGCAATTGTTAAAAACTACAGATGCTGGTAATACCTGGCAAAATATATCTTCAAATCTCAAGCAAACCCTAGCTGAAGGAGAGGCCGGTTTTGCTGCCAGTGGAACAACCATTAAAACTTCGCCGGGTGGGAAAGTTTGGATTTCCAGTGGAGGAACTACATCAAATATTTATTATTCTTCCGATTACGGAGAAAACTGGAGCGTTTTTAAATGCCCGATTTGGCAAGGGGAAAGCACTACTGGCCCTTTCTCAATCGATTTTTATGATGCCAAAAATGGCGTTGTGGTTGGTGGGAATTATGTGAAAGATAAAGCCAATGATAATAATGTTTTGCTCACCAGCGATGGCGGAAAAACCTGGACTAAGCCTGTTACCCCTGTTGCGGGTTTTCGATCGGGTGTAGCTTACCTAAATAAAAATATGGTTATTGCCACAGGTACTTCAGGAACCGATGTTTCGACAGATGGTGGAAGAAATTGGAAACATCTCGATGATCGGAGTTTTAATGCAGTGCAAAAAGGCTCAAAAGGAAACAGAATTATCCTGGCCGGGGGAAATGGAAATGTTTTTGAGCTGGTGATCAATAAATAAATATTTATTTAAAAACGTAACAGTTCTCTGCAAGCTACATCTAATCTTCATTAAAATTGATTTCATAAAATATGCTGTTTAATTAATACAAACCAGAATATTTTGTTTTCTTTGTTTAAACTAAATACTTAATTATATACTAACGTTCTATGGATTTTTTGCACACTGTTTTAGGTGATGATATTCAAGCTTCTCTACTAATTATTTTAAACTTAATCGTAATCGAAAGTCTGCTTTCTGTGGATAATGCGGCCGTTTTGGCTACCATGGTAATGGATTTGCCTAAAGATCAGAGAGATAAAGCACTAAAATACGGGATTATCGGTGCTTATGTTTTTCGTGGAATTTGTTTATTCCTGGCGGCATGGCTGGTTAAAATCTGGTGGCTTAAACCACTTGGTGGCCTTTATCTGATTTACCTTGCTTTCGATTATTTCTGGAAGAAAAATGTGAAAAAGAATGAAGAAGACGAAGAAGTTGATAAAAGCAAAAGCTGGATTTATAAATCTACAGTTGGTTTGATCGGTACATTCTGGGCTACTGTTGCTTTGGTAGAGGTAATGGATCTTGCTTTTTCCATCGATAACGTATTTGCAGCTGTGGCTTTTACTGATAATATATATCTGATTTACATTGGTGTTTTCGTGGGAATACTGGCCATGCGTTTTGTAGCACAGGCTTTTGTTAAATTAATGGAGAAATTTACCTTCCTGGAAACTGTTGCATTTATTGTAATCGGGGTTTTAGGGATTAAATTAACTTCATCACTTTTTACACACTTCAATCCAGAGTCGCCAATTTCTCATGCCATTGAAAGTGAAAAAACAGATTTGTTTGTCTCTATATTTACTGTGGCCATTTTTATTTTACCAGTGTTAACATCGTTATTGTTTAATTTTCCAAAGAAGACCACTGCAGAACTTGAGGTGGTGGATAAGGCGGATGAAGTTTTGGATAAATCTTAACCAGTATCGTTTAGTTGTCTATAAAAATCTTACATACAATAATTCTTAAAGCTACGTTAAATGTGTAATATTAAGATTTAAAAATTGTAGTTAAAGGAAAACATATCGTGAATGGCTTTTACAAACATTATTCTTTTGATCTTTGGTTAACATTAATTAAGTCGAACCCAGCTTTTAAAATAGAGCGAACGCATTATTTTCATCAAAACCTGAATTCAAAAAATAAAAGTATTGATGAAGTGGGTGTCATTTTTAGGCAGGTAGATTTAATGGTTAATGCCATTAATGAAAAAACCGGCAAAAATGTTGATGCAGATGAAATGTACCTGATGGTCATCAGCATTATCAATGATTATGATTTCAACTTTGGCGATCTCGATCTCGAAGATTTATATCAGAAAATGGAGGTTTTGTTGCTTAATCACATGCCTTTAATTTATTGCGAAAACTGTTTAAATGTGCTGTCCGAGATAAAACGTTCAGGTCTATCCACAACTAATATTTTAAGTAATACTGGTTTTATCAAAGGCAAAACGCTTCGTAAAGTGATTAATCACCTTGGGATTGATACCTTTATCGATTTTCAGTTGTACTCTGATGAAGTGAGAATGTCTAAACCCAATGCAGGTTTCTTTCAGCTAATGATTGATGGTATTGACCGTGAAAAACACCAGGATCTGGCATTACAGGAAATTATTCATGTGGGCGACAATCCTTTGGCAGACATCCGCGGCGCGCAAATGATGGGCATTAACAGTATGCTGATCCACTCCAATAACTTATCTATCTCCAATCTACTCTCATGATTCCATATACTTATTCACTTCATAAAATTGATAACACCGCCAATTTTGGCTTTGATCCTAATGATTATAGTCGTTTTAAATTTGGTGATGACTTAGTTGCCCGTTCTTTCGGTAAAGACCTGGCCGATGGTTTTATCAAATATTATTTGGCAGATAACCGAATTGCTGATCAGATAGTGGTGATCTCCAGTCCCTATAGTTTTATTCCAACGGCAACATTTGCCATGAAAAACTATTTCGTTTCGCAATTAAACCGTTGGTTGGTCGAAAATGGAGGTCTTACCGTTCAGGAATCTAAAGTTCACCGTACCATAACTTATAAAGAAGATTATGGAGAATTGAGTGCAGAAGAGCGAATGAATTTAATTGGTAATGATTCTTTTCACATCGATAAGGATTTTTTAGAAGGAAAAACGCTCTTGTTTTTAGATGATATTAAAATTACTGGCAGCCACGAACGGATGATTTTAAAAATGGCCAAAGAATATGGTTTAAGAAATGAGATGCACATGCTTTATTTTGCTGAACTGGTGAATAAAGACATTCATCCAAATGTGGAGAATTTTCTAAATTACCATCAGGTTAAGTCCATCTTTGATTTGGAGACAATCATTAATAACGGGTATTTTTCTTTCAATACCAGGATTGTTAAATACATTTTAAACACAGCACCCAGCAGTTTTTCTATCTTTTTAGAAAGAAGGGATCATGATTTTATTCATCAGCTTTACGATTTAGCTTTAGGCAACAGTTACCATTTAATGGATGCTTATGCCGATAATTTACAACTCATTAAAAGTTACATAAAAGACAATACTTATAAATTAATATAATATGGCTATAAACTTGCAAAAGGGGCAAAGAGAAAATATCGATGCACCGAAATTTACAATAGGTTTAGGTTGGGATACCAACAATTCGTCAACAGGCTCTGCCTTTGATTTAGATGCTTCAATTTTTATTTTAAATGACCAGAAAAAATTAGTCTCTGATGAGAATTTTGTTTTCTACAATAATTTAATTTCTCCTGATGGCAGTGTTGAACACACAGGCGATAATTTAACAGGCGATGGTGACGGTGATGATGAGCAAATTAAAGTTGATTTAACCAAAGCAGATCCGAAAGTAAGCGAAATCTGTATAGTGGTGACCATTCATGATGCTGAAAACAGAAGACAAAACTTCGGTCAGGTGAGAAACTCGTTTGTACGTATTTTTGATGCCGTTACCAATGAAGTAATTTTAAAATATGAGTTGGAAGAAGATTTTTCTATCGAAACTGCTGTAGAATTCGGAAGAATCTACAAACGTGAAGGCAAATGGAAATTTGAAGCTGTTGGAATGGGGATGAAGGGTGGTTTACAAGATTATTTAAATAAATATCAATAACATTATGGCAATCAATCTTCAAAAAGGACAACGTATTAGCCTTGAAAAAAGCAACGGGAGTAAACTACAAAATGTTTGTGTAGGTATTAACTGGGGCGCAATAGAGAAAAAAGGATTATTTGGTTTCGGATCATCAAAAGAAGCGGTAGATTTAGATGCCAGTTGCGTCTTATACAATGAGAACAAGCAACTTTTAGAGGTGGTTTACTTCGGGAATCTAAAATCTAAAAACGAATCTGTAAAGCATAGTGGCGACGATTTGACGGGCGATATGGGTGGCGATGATGGTTTGGATAATGAAATTATAACGCTTGATTTTTCTAAACTGGATGTAAATGTTGCGTATGTAGCATTTGTTTTAAACAGCTTTAGAGGGCATGATTTTGGAACCATTCCTTTCGCTTCTATTCGCATCTATGAAGGTACAACCAAACAGGTAACGGAGGTTTTTGCTAAATATGACATAGCCAACGGTTCAAACTTTGCTGGTCACGTATCAATGGTAATGGGCGTTTTTTATAAGAAAAACGGTGAATGGAAATTTAATGCCATTGGTGAGCCTACAAAAGACAAAAAACTGGAAGATACAGTGAAAACGGTTACTCAAAATTATTTATAAGCCTGGCTTAACAAATATAAAACTATGGAAACCAACCCTAACATTACTCAGGATTTAACACCAGTAAAACTGGATAAAGACGGCAATGTAAGCCTTGATAAGATCACACCACAAGAAAGTGAAAAATATGCCGAACTCGGTAAGTCGCTGGAGCCATCTGATGTCAATTCTATTTTAAATTATGGAAGCGATGCACAAAACTCTATGGAGAAATACAGTAATGATTTTTTATCATCTGTAAGAACCTATAACAGTGGCGACGTTGGGGGCTTAATTAACGAATTACTATCGGAACTGAATTATATAGACATTTCTGAACTGGAGCAAAGTGGTTTCAAGAGTTTTATTTCGAAAATTCCTTTTTTGAAATCGCTGGTTGTGGACGTGAAAAAGCTTTTCCAGAAGTATGATGTGGTGGTGAATAACATTGATAAAATCACTAACAAAATCAAAGCTGGTCGTTTAAATTCCATTAAGGATAACAGTTCACTTCAAACCATGTTCGACAGTAATGTGGGTTATATCCATCAAATGGAAGAGCTGATTATTGCAGGCCAGCTGAAATACAATGAGCTGAATATAAAGCTAGCCGAAATGGAAGGCAGACCTGCTGATTATCAGGATTATGAAATTGCTGATTTAAGAGATTTCACCAATCGTTTAGATAAAAGGTTGGCCGACATGAAAATTGTACGGTTTATCATGCTGCAATCGCTGGCGCAGATTCGTGTGGTGCAGAACAACAATACTTCCATTGCAGAAAAAGCACAGTCTATTGTTTCTACTACTATTCCGGTTTGGAAAAACCAGTTAACCCTCGCCGTGGCGCTACAAAGGCAAAAAGCCAATGTAGAAATGCAGAAGAAAGTTTCTGATACCACCAATACCATTCTACAAAAAAATGCAGAGATGCTGAAACAAAACAGTATCGATGTAGCCAGAGAGAATGAAAAAACTGTGGTATCTTTGGAAACCCTGAAAATGACTACTTCTTCGTTAATTGCGACGCTGAATGAGGTAAAACAAATTCATGAGGCTGGTGCACAGAGCAGAAGAGTGCTGGATGGGGAGTTAAAAACTTTAGAAGCAGAGCTGAAAAAGAACGTAACCCGGGTGAGTTAAATTAAAACATGGATGATTACCGTTTAAATATTTTAAAAAAATCGAGCACCGAAATCAACCGTTTACAGTTGCTTTCGGTGTTTTTTGATGATGAGGTAATCTATAAAATATTTTTAAGAAGCCAGGTTATTCATCAATTATTTGCCAATAACGAAGAACTGGAGATAGATAAACTTGATCTTTTCCACGTTCAGTTTACCGAAAGTGTAATTGCGCTGCTGCGGAAAATTAAAAAAAGCAACGAAAAAAACGTCAGCCTAATCTATGACGAGATTGACTTGAACGACGAATTAATTACTAAAATTTCTGGTTCAGTGGTTAATCAACAGCAATTCAGTCTGGATAAGCAAAAGCAATCTTTAAAAATCAATCAGTCTTTAAGAAGGTTATTTGCCGTTTTATCTGATCTCAGTACTGACTTTCCCTTCTCCAAAAACATCAACGTTTTCAGTTCCAGATACGCCAACGATTTCTATTTCGACCTCAATACCAAACAACTATCTACTTTAATTGATTTTAGTGCTAAACAAGTCTACTCCAACATCAATGCGATTATAGAAAGAAAATTGATGGGGTTGCTGTGCAAATATGATTTTCGCACGCAGTTTGCATTTGGATTGAAGGCTGGCGAACTGGTGATCGAAGTGTATCAGTTCCTGGATATCGACAAACATTTCCTATTTTTTCCAAGTAGAAATTTATTTTTATTCTGTGATTTATCCATCTTGAATGGAATAGAAAAAGAAAATAACTTATCAGAAAAGGAAAGGATTGTGCAGGAAATGGAATATAAAAATGACAGGCTAAAAAGCAATGCTGCAATGCTGAAAGTAGCCATTCCGGCAGAGATTGTTGCCCTGCTGGAAGATAGCTACATCAAAATTTCAGACATTAACTTCTTAAATCACCTTAATAATTTCGATGTGCAATCGAATATATTGAAGGCCATGTTAAAAACGGATTTGTTTTAGGTTGGTGTTTTTATCCCTCCTTGTAAAGACAATTCCACTCAAAGAATCGTCCTCCTGAACTTGATTCAGGATCTTTTGCAGAAAGGTGCTGAACTAAATTTACTGCGTAGCTTTCCGCTGCGCTATAGGTCAGAATGACGAGCGGGTTATCATCTCGTTAATATGGCCAACTTCTGTTTAAATAATTCCATTGTTCGGCCCCAGGCCAGTTTAGCTGCCGCTTCGTTATACCGGGTTGGTGAAGTATTATTGTTGAAAGCATGATTTACGCCATCATAAATATAAATTTTATAATCCTTATTGTTTTCATTCAAGGCTTTTTCATAAGCGGGTATGCCCGCATTGATGCGTTCATCGAGTCCACCATAATGTAACATTAAACTCGCTTTGATTTTGGATACATCTGCAACATTTGCCTGCGCCCCGTAATACGCTACGGCTGCTTGTAACTTCGGATCATGAACAGCGAGTTTGTTTGCCATTCCGCCGCCCCAGCAGAAACCCATGCAAGCCACTTTGCCATTGGCATCTTTTCTATTGCGAAGATATTCAAGCCCTTTTAAATAATTTTGCAAATTCTTTTCAGGATCTAGTTTACCAATCAGCTCACGCCCTTTATCTTCGTCAGTTGGTGTGCCACCTAAAGGCGAAAGTGCATCTACACCTAAGGCAATAAAGCCCTCGGCTGCAACCCTTTTCGTTACCTCTATAATGTGTGGATTTAAGCCTCTGTTCTCGTGAATAACCAATACACAACCTAATTTTTTATCTGTTTTCGGTTTCGCCAAAACAGCATTCATGTTTCCTTCAACTCTGGCATAAGTAATATTTTCTACCAAAATCTCCTCACTGAAAAAGGGTGCCGCTGCCGCATAGTTATTCTCCAGTAAAGGTAAAATAGTCATGGCCATAGCGGTGCCACCAGCCAGCAAAGCCAGTTTCTTCATGAAATCTTTCCTGTTCAGCTGACTGTGGGTGTATTCATCGTAAAGGGTAATTATTTTCTGATTCATCTGACTTATTTTTTAGGGTTAATACAAGATAAACATGCTACAGGGATTTTTCTTTGCGTTACCTAAAAGTTACAATACATGGTTTCCCATTTGCGAATTAAATCGATTCGGTGCCTGGTAAATTTAGGCGTTAGAAAGGGATTTGAAAAGTCATCAAAATTATCATAGAAAAACTTAAGGAAAAAGATATGGAAGCAGATGCCGAGATAGGGGATGGCTTCAATTTCATCTGCAGTGAGTTTTCTAACTTGTTGGTAGGCCTTTAAAAACGCATTAAAGTCGGCTGCTGCCTGCTCTTTGGTAATGACGTTATTTAGCTGATGGAAAAAGTAATGATTCAAAAACGACATCAAATCGTTGATCAGATAACCATAACCTGCAAAGTCGAAATCAAAGAAAGTGATGTCTCCGGCCTCGTCAAAGTGAAAGTTTTTTGGAAACAAATCATAATGGCAATAACCGGTTGAAAATGAGTTTGTATCGAAAGACTCAATTTTTTTAATCACCCGGTTGGAGATTTCTTTAAGGTAATCTAACTCTTCGGGCATATCTTTGAGATGAGGTTCCAGTGTTGCAATAGGTTCCAGTAAAGTGGTTTGAAAGTTAAATGATGGCCTTGGATCCGCTAACTTGATTGTAGCAGTAGTTTGATGGATTCTCGCTATGGATTTGCCTAAAGTATCAAGATGATTTTGATCCAGATCGTGTATTACTTTTCCTTCTGCAAAGCTAAATAATACACCGTTCCTTAAACCCTCTGCTGCTTTAAATTGCTGGACTTGTTTGTGATGCTGATCGCTTATCGGAAAGGAAACCGAATGGCCCTCTGCCTTGAGGGCATTCAATAATGCTACTTCAGCCTTGATTTCTTCCAGCTTTCGGTGCGCATTGCGATAGATTTTGAAGATATATTTATTTTTACTGTTTTCTAAAAGATAAGTATCACTTACATTTCTGATCAGTAGCCGGCAGGTGGTATCGGTCGCTAACTGGTAGCTTTCGATAAGATGGGTTTGCAATGCAGCCGACGAAAGGGTAGAATATTGTGCAGGAAAAAAATGATGAGGCATAGCGTCCGGAAAGTTTGCTATAAAGTTAAGGTTTTAGTGCAATACTCATAAACGGCGGACGCCATGCAGCTTCAATGAAAATTAACTAACCCTAAAAGCCTTGGGTGTACACTGTACTTGACGTTTAAAGAAGATATTGAAATTTGCAGGATATTCAAAACCAAGGCAATAGGCAATTTCAGAAATATTCCATTCTGTGTGTTTTAAAAGTGCAATTGCTTCAGTAGTAACTCTTTTGGCAATATGCTCTGAGGTGGTTTTACCTGTAATTTCTTTAACTGCATGATTAAGATGATTGACATGAACAGATAATCGGAGAGCGAAATCATGAGCTGTTTTTAATTCCAGTACATGTTCTGTAGAACCAATTGGAAATTGCCTTTCGAGTAATTCAATAAATAAAGAGGTTAACCTAACGGATGCATTATTCTGCTTAAAAATACTGCCTTGAGGCTTGACTTTTAATGCCTGGTGAACAACCAATTGTACGTAATTGCGTAAAAGATCGTATTTGTGTACATAATCACCATCCATTTCTTTCATCATATTAGAAAAAATATCAACCAGTGCTTTTTCTTGTTCTTCATCAATATGAATAACAGGGCTATCATTTATTCTCCATATTAAAGAATCGCTCAGGCTTTCATTTCTGTTACGAATAAAATTTTCGGTAAATAAGCAAAAATACCCGGCAGGTTTTGGTGAAGTGCTTTCCCAAGCATATGGGATATTAGGGTTGGTAAATAATAATGCCCTTCCCTTTATCTCTATTTCTGCATCAGGATAATGCAAAATACCATTGCCAATGATCAGTGATATTTTATAGTAATCTCGTCTGCTAAATGCCGACGGCATATTTGAACAAGCCACAGCACGATTGAAAACATTGAAATGGCTAATGTCATCAATCATTCTAAGACTAGGGGTAGGGATTTCAGGACGAGTGATTTTTAGTTTATTATAAAAATCCTCCAGGGTTTCCTTTTTAGTTATGATATTAATTTCCTGATTTCTAGCCAGCATATTAAAGCAATTATAAAATCAAATTTAAGATTTAATCGGCATTCCTTCATGCATTTCTTCAGTTGGTTCTGCAATTAAGTTGTCACCTTCGGTCAGATTACCAAATAACTCTACCTGATCATCTGTTTCCCTGCCTTTTTTAACTGCAACTTTAACTGCTTTTCCATTGACGGCCTTGAGTACAAATAAGCCTTCACTGGTATCAAGTAATGCTTTTTTTGCCACTACAAAGGTACTTGCACTGGCAGGTAAGGGAATGTTCACTTCTGCAACCATCCCAGGTAATAATGTTTTATTGGCATTTGGAACATCCATTTCAATGCGTTCAGATCTCAGACGTAAATCCAATGTACCAGAAAGGCGTTTTACCTTTGCGGTAAAAGTTTGGTTGGGTAATGATTTAACAGTAAAGCTTACTACATCCCCAGCTTTTAAATAACCTGTGTAAACTTCTGGTATGGAAACGGCTAGCCTCAGGTTTTTCTGATCCTGAAGGGTAAATAAGGGTAGATCAGATCCTTTACCTGATGGGCCAACATATGCACCAAGGTTTACATTTCTTGCCGAAATAATTCCACTAAATGGTGCGCTGATGGTTAAGTAACCTTGTATCGAACCCACTTCTCTGTATGCCGCTTTAGCTGCTTCCAATTGTGCCAAATCAACATTTTTTCTGGCTAAAGCCTGGTCCAAATCATTTGTTGAAATGGTGCCGGGTGTTTTACTGGTTTCGTACAAACGATTATAGTTTGCCTTGCTGGCCGTATAGATGGCCTCCTGTGCCTTAATTCTCGATTGCGTTGCAGCCAGTTGAGAGGTCATTTCAGGCGCTTCTAAAGTCATTAGTAATTGGCCTTTGCTCACTTCCGATCCAATATCAACCTTTAGCGATTTAACAAAGCTGCTCACTTTTGCATAGAGATCAACCTGTTGCAAAGCAATTAACTCTCCGGGTAAATTTAATTTAGTAGATAGCCTGTCCTTTTTTAATTTGAAAGTTGCAATGGTTAATTCCTTTTCTTTCTTCTTTTCGGCCTTAATTTCTGAATTTCCACAGCCATAAATAGCTGTAATAAAGGTTAATCCTAAAAATGTAGAAAATATTTTCATATTCATGATTGTCGTAATTTATTCGTTTTCTGCTAAACCTTTAATGTAGTGAACGCTTTCTTCATCTTCCGGATCTAATGACATAGAATCTGTAGTTTCTTTGCCTTGGACCCAAGCAAATACCAGAGGTAAAATAATTAAAACAGCAAATGTTGATGCCAATAATCCACCAATAACGGCTCTTCCAAGCGGCGAAACTTGTCCGCCACCTTCACCATGGCCAATGGCCATTGGCATCATTCCTGCAATCATGGCCACACTTGTCATAATAATTGGGCGTAATCGTAATGCTGCGGCCTCTCTGGCCGATTCCAGGGCATTCCCATTATGTTTGCGCAAATGCTCGGCATTGGTAATCAGTAAAACTGCATTGGCAATTGATACCCCAACCGACATAATAATCCCCATATAAGATTGCAAATTAAGTGTTGATCCGGTGAGGGTAAGGAGCAGCAACGCCCCCAGAATTACGGCGGGAACGGTTGCTAAAATAACCAAAGGAACTTTAAACGACTGGAAATTTGCCGCAAGCATTAAAAATATTACTAAAATAGCAACTAATAATCCCGATTGTAAACTATCTAATGTTTCTGTTAATACCTTACTTAAGCCAATAGCAGAAATGCTTAAGCCTCTAGGTAATTCACCAATATTAATAATTGCTTTATTTACGTCTTTTGTGGCCGTACCCAAATCGGTATGGTAAAGGTTGGCCGTAACCGATAAGAAAGGCATGGCACCAACATTATCGTTTTCTCCATAAGTAGTGCCTGGTGTGATGGTCGCCACATCACTCAATATCGGGCGCGCTGTATTTTTCAAAAGCGGAATTTCACCAATATCATCCTTACTGTTCATTTGGCTAAACGGAACCTGCACTTGTACATTATATGGCAATCCTACTTTTTCATCAAGCCAAACGTTTTTATCCGTGTAACGTGATGATGAGGTAGAGGCAATTAATGATCTGGAGATATCAGCCATATCTACACCCACTTGTGCTGCTCTGGTGCGATCAATGTTGATATTTAGCGATGGATAATTAATGGGTTGAGCCAGTTGTACATCCCGCATGTATGGGATTTCTTTTAATTCAGCCAGAATTTTGTTTGCATAAATTTCATTCTGTTTTTTGTTTTTACCTGCAATACGAACTTCAACAGGAGTTGGAGATCCCTGACTTAATACTTTATCTGTGAGTTCAATCGGTTCAAAAGAAAGTTTTACATCAGGTAATTTCTCTTTAATTATTGCCCTTAACTGATCTTTGAAATCATCCATATCCACCTCGTAATCTTTTAAGCTTACCTGAAAAACAGCCTCATGTGGGCCAGCCATGAATAAATATATAGGATTAACAGAAAATAAGGCGGGGTGCTGACCAACATATACAGATGAGATGGAAACATGTTCTGCCCCAACCATTTTTTTTAGTTCAGCCAATACGGTATTCGCTTTTTCTTCCGTCCTTTCCAAACGGGTTCCATCGGGTGCTCTTAATCTTAATTGGAACTGACTGGAATTAATCTTTGGCAACACATCACGACCAATATTCATCAAAAGTAATGCTGCAGAACCGATAATTACCACGAGATAAATCATGACTACCATTTTTCGGTGAGGAAAAATCCTATCCAGGAAGCGCATAAAACGGTTTCGGAATTTATCGAAGAATCCAATTTTTCCATCTCCGCTAAAATCTTCACGCGCTACCAGCATTTTCTTTTGATTTAACGTATCACCCTCGCTTTCCATCGGGATTCCGGTAGCTATAAAATCTGCCTCATCTTGTGTTATACCCGGATGATTTGCTGTTCCTTTTTTAGGGTGAGCAACCATCAGCCAATTTGCCATGATAGGCACAAAAGTTTGTGATAGCAGGAATGAAACCACCATCGAAAAACCAATGGCTAATGCAAGTGGTAAAAACAATGCACCTGGAATCCCAGTCATGGTAAAAGCTGGTGCAAATACGGCTAGTATACACAGTAAGATTAGCAATTTTGGAAAGGCAATTTCTTTACAAGCATCCCAAATGGCCAATGCCTTTGGTTTTCCCATGTCGAAATGCTGGTGTATGTTTTCTATAGTTACTGTAGATTCATCGACCAGAATACCAATAGCCAAAGCCAAACCACTTAAAGACATGATATTGATGGTTTGCCCAAATAATTTGAGGAATAAAACACCAGCTATTATGGAAGTGGGAATGGTGAGGATTACAATTAATGCGGCCCTTTTATCACCAAGGAAAAGCAAAACCATTAGTCCTGTTAAAATAGCGCCGATAGCCCCTTCACTCACTAAACTTTTTACCGCATTAATAACGTAAACAGATTGATCAAATTCATACGATAATTTTACGTCTTCGGGTAAAGTGTTTTGTATCGCTGGAAGATTCTTCTTTAAGTTTTTAACCACGTCCCAGGTGGATGCATCGCCTGATTTTGCAATACTTAAATAAACCGATCGCTTTCCATTAATAAGTGCATAACCTGCAGTTAAGTCAGCACCATCTTTTACCGTTGCCACATCGCGAAGCTGAAGATTTTGAACTCCTCCTTTAAACAATGGGATATTTTCAAACTCTTTTAATTTTTTGATGGTATAATTGGTTGGCGTAATGTAGTTTTTATCACCAATGCGAACATTTCCTGAAGGTGCAGTCTGGTTATTCAATCTGATGGCATCCACAATCTGATCAACTGTTAAATTATGCGAACGCAATAGGGTAGGATCTACATTGATTTCAATGGTTCTAGGACTACCACCAAATGGTGCCGGAGATAAAAGCCCTGGTATGGCAGAGAATGATGAACGGACGTATGTGTTTGCTAAATCCTGTAATTCGTTGTTGGAACGAATGGGGCTACTCAGGATCAGTTGACCAACGGGAAGCGATGAAGCATCGAAACGAATAACGAATGGCGGTTGAGAACCAGGTGGAAAGATAGCTTGCGCACGATTGGATAATGCACTTAACTCGGAGGCGGCCTGAGCCATATTGGTCCCTTCGTAATAAGTTAGTTTCATCAGCATCAAACCCTGGGTATTTTTGGTTTCAATACTTTTTATGCCATTTGCAAATAGCAAAACATTGATGTATTGCTTGCCAAAATAAGATTCCATTTGAGTGGGTGTGTAACCACCAAAAGGATGGGCAATATAAATTACCGGCAAATTCATCTGCGGCAGAATATCAACTTTAATCTGATTGATCGCACCGATTCCGAAAAAGAATAAGCCTGCAACTAAAACCAATATCGATATGGGTTTACGTAAAGCAAAACGTATAAGATTCATTTATGTATTGATTAAAATTCGTTAATAAAGATGTCGTAATTGCCCAATGCTGCAGATTTTAATAGCAAAGCTTGCCAAACATTGGTGTAAGCGATATCGCGATCGGTTTCGGCTCTGTTTAAGGTGAACAATGATTGTGTTAAATCAACCAGTGTAGTTAGCCCGTTCTTATACAAAGTACTTTTTTGCAAATAGGCATCAGATGCGGCCTTAACCTGTATAGGAGCTTCTCTGTAATTTTCTAGGGCATTTTTTAGTTTTGCCTCGGCTAATAAAAGTTGTGCCCTTAATTGCTGGTCGGCCATTTGATACTCTTCCTTTAGGCCCTGACTGATAAAGGATTGTGCACGAACTTGCGGGTGGTTTTTTAGTAGAGAACTTAAGTTCCATGTCATTCCTATTCCAATCAAATAGTTTTCCCTTGTAGGTTTAATGCCGTCGAGATAGCTTGTAGTATAAGTATTTTGATCTAACAAATAACCAGGACTAAAACCAGAGCCACGACCTTGCATTACACCAAATAAAGAAAAGGTTGGGTAATATAATTTGCGTAAATAATTTATTTGCTGATTGCTTACATCTATCCGGTTTTGGTAAAATCTTAATAATGGATGTGAGTTCTTTATGGTGGTATCGCTGATCAAATTTGTTGGAATACGGGTAATTGATGCAGTATCAATATCATAGGAGACAGCATTTAATCCCATTAAAATACCAAGTTTGTTTGCTTGCTCCTGTTCCAAATCTTTGGCTTTGGTTAAAGATATTTTTGCACTGGATACCTCTGCTTTGGCAAATGAAGAATCTACACCGGCAATTAATCCATTTTTAGCTCTGATTATCGCTGTATTCTGAAATATAATTGCTCTGTCTAAGTTGTTTTTTTGAGACCGGGTTAACCTCTTTGCAGCAAGCAAATTCAGATAAGCCGCTGAAACCCGGATTTCTTGTTGAAATTTTTCTTGCTCTAAATCATTTTTGTCTCTTTGATAGGCTGCATCAGCAATTTTAATGCGTTCTCTCACTCTACCAAAGGTGAAAAAATCCCAATTAACGTTTGCTAAATATAGTGCGCCAAAAGCAGCATTCCAGTTTTGTTGATCAAGAGCAGGGCCTGATGATGCTGTTCCTAAGCCCCCAAATCCATACTGGGGGCCATTTTGGCCATTAATCGTTCCGTAATCCTGTTGGGCACTTAAGCTAAAATTTGGAAGATATTCTCTTTTTGCTTGTTGTATAGAAGATTTTGATGCATTTGCATAACTATCTTTTGCTTTAATTGTACCGTAGTTATTTAAAGCAGTTTTTACCGCCTCCTTTAAGCTAAGTGTTTGCGCATTTGAATGGAAAGAATATAAAATGATTGAAGTAACTGCGAAATAAGATAAAGATGTACGAAACATGGTGTATAATTTACACCACAAATGTAAATTATGGATGCAATATCGAATTATTTAGTTCAAATCAATAATTATGCGAATCAAATAATAATCAAAATGTTACGATTTAATATGTCAGGAATAAATTAAGCAAGCCCTGTAGCAAAGGCGTAAGGCTAAGCAAATGGTTCGATTAGCAAACTTCATATTTTAGTTTTCTTCTGCATACTTCTTAAAGTTATCTAAAATTGCCTGCCATCCGATTTGCTGCATATCTAAAGGATTTTGATCTTCAGGATCGAAAACTTCCACAACAAGTGTTTTTCCATCAACCTCTTCAAAACTAATTTCTACTTGCCTGCCATCGCCTAAGCCGTAAGCAATTCGCTTATGTGCCTCAACTAATTTATAAATGCCTTCAAAATCGAAACTCACGCTGCCGTCTTTGGCGGCCATCTTGGTTTTAAACTTTCCCTCAACCCTGAGGTCATTTTCAGCATAAGGTGCATGCCAGTCGATTGATGCAAATGTCCACTTAATGATGTGTTTCGGGTCAGTCCAGAATGTCCAGACTTTTTCAACTGGTGCGTTAACTAATGCTTCTACTTTAATTGGCGAAGTATTGTTCATGGGTTACTAGATTTTTTAAAATAAAGATAAGCGAACTTTCTATGATAAAAAAACTGAAATAAGTGATGAAGATTACTTCAACGAATTGCTGATCTGGTTTCTAAAGTAGCCCAATAATATCGGCAGACAAATAATTGAAAATTAACTTTGAGATTACACTCAAGCCGCAGACTTAACATATTTTTGGTGCTTTCACGCATGATAGTTTAGAGAGCGGAAACCAACATTTAAACAAAAGATGAAGTATCTAGTAAAAGAAATAAGTGATGGAAATTGCGACATCACTTTATTGCCTGAAGATCTAAATGATCGGAATTTGTTAACAGAGACAACAAGGCTCACCGAAAAAGATTACGAAAAAACAATTCAATTTCATTATGAGCATGCATTGAAGGCGAAGGTTCATAGCAATGCAGCTTTTGTATCTTTAAATGAAGATGAAAGCAATTATCCTAAACGGGTAAACGTAAACTACCAGATTATTTACAGTTAATGATCTTAACAAGAAAGCAGTATCAGCACCGATACTGCTTTCTTGTTTTAAAGCCATTTACTTTCGTTTGCTATTTAGTCGAAACATTCACATTTGCGCTTTGTTGTTTCTATAATCAAAGAAAAACATATGAGTAATAAAGATGCAAATTCATCTCCGCTGGATGATGTAAACGAGAGAAAAGACCAGGAACAACTAAGTCAGCAGGCATTGGGTAATGCTGAAGCCGGGCAGACCGAAGATTTATCCAGCAACAATGACTTGCTTAGTACGCCAGTTACTACCGGAACAGGTGGCAATCCTGCTGCAGCTGCTCCGAAATCCTTAATTGTACATGAAGATGAAAGTGGGGTAGACCGTTACGAAGAAGGAACAACAGGAGCAGATACTGAAGAAAAATAATTTAGTTTACCGGAGGCATTATGGCAGAAGTTAAATTTCAAAATGATGGAGCAGAACCTGCTGCATTTAATTTGTTTGATCATGATAAGAAGATCGGCGAAATGATCGTGGAGACTATCGATGGTAACCTTAAAGTTTACCATACAGAAGTAGATGAAGATCAGGCTGGGAAAGGTTATGGAAAAAAGTTACTTGATGCCATGGCTGATTATGCCCGTTCAAATCAATTGAAGGTGATTCCATTATGTACCTATGTGGCACTGCAATTTAAGCGCCATCCAGATGAATATGCAGACATCTGGAATAAAGACGTTAAGCCTGAGTTTTAGATGTTTAAATTTTAAAGTATTGAATCATTATAAGATCACATATCATACAGAAATCAAAAGCCCAAATGATTCCCATGCTGGAGTGATATTATAATTGTTGGAATTATAAATATTTATGAAATGACATTTGTTTAATTAGATATTCCAAAGCAATAATTACGTTTCTTGTTAAGAACACATGCTAGAGCATATAGATATATCATCAGCTATTTTATGTTTGGCTACTCACCGTGGCGCTGAAAAAACGATCTGTCCATCTGAAATTGCTCGTATGCTATTTCCAGACGATTGGCCTGAACATATGAAGGATGTAGTTAATGAGGCTATTGATTTGCACAATCAAGGTAAAGTGGTGATAACACAAAAAGGGGTGCCTGTTGATGTGAATTCTATCAAAGGACCTATTCGCATTAAAATTATCTGAACGTGATATTTGCATTTTAATCTACTGGTTGGTTTCTCATCAACTACACTAAGTTTTATTTGTCAATATGTTAATACCGTTAAATTTATAAGCAGGAGTTTTTCAGTTGGTGAGACACTAGTTGATAGATCGAATCTTACATTTTCTCTATAAAACAAAAAGCCCTGATTTTCATCAAGGCTTTCATTTCGATTTTTTATTGAAGTACTCCCAACGTTACAAATATCCAAACATTTTTATGAAGATTTGGAAGTTTTATTGCCTTTAATAGCTTGAAAAGACGTTTTTTGAATATGGCTACAGGGAGGTTATCAAACACAGATAATATGTTATTGCTATGAAATAGTACCCACAAAATTAAATGAAAAAATTACCTTATTCCTTCACCAGTCTTCCCCCATATTTTTTCAGGAGTATTAATAAATCGCTTCTATCTGCTAAATACATATTAGATATAAATACAATCCCGATGTGATCATTAAACAGAATATGGGAAATGACTCCCGGATCATCTCCGTCATGTCCGATATATCCATCGTTGTAAAGATTCCAGAACACTCCTTTATTACGTGTTTGAAGACTCATATTTTCAGGCGCAGTAGCTGGGGTAAAAACCGGAGTAAACATTGTTTTAACCGACTCCTGGCTGAGTACTTTTGAATTGCCATTCAGGCTATGAATCATCCCCAAAACATATTTACTCAGCTCATTTGCAGAAGTTCTGAGTCCTCCGTCCGGATACGTTGTTAAGCAATAATATGGAAAAGCCATTTGTTTATTGAAGTATGGAACTGAATGTTGTTTAAAATTCTTTTTGGTTAAGAGCCAGCTCGTATTATTCATTTTCAGAGGTTTTAATACATACTTCTCCGTAAAAGTAGCAAACGACATTTTTGCTTTCACTTCGATAAGGTAAGCTGCTAACGCTGAACCTATGTTGCTGTAGCTCGCCCGTTTGCCAGATTTACTGTTGGAGAAATTCTGAGTATTGTATAAATTTCCGTCCGAACTTAAGTATGACTTTAAGAAACTTTGCAGCGTAGTATCTGAAAGATCTGAAGTGTATCCACGTTCTTTCATGAATTTACCAAGCGTTGGATCCAAATCGGTCGACTTCCTGAATCTGTAGGATCTTGTGAAAATGGCCTCATTATCGATAATTCCGGATGTGTGGGTAGTAAGGTCTTTAATCGTGATTACCTGATCTGGACGATAAGGGTTTATCACTTTAAAAGGCAGTATTTCATTAATATCTGTCTCCAGCGTAAAATAGTTCAATTCAATAGCTTTCATTAGCGCAACTGCAATAATTGTTTTACTTACCGAGCCTATATTCTGAATAGTTTTCGGCGTAAATGCTTTTTGGTTCTTAATGTCGGCATATCCGAATCCTTTTTGATATATCGGTTCTTTGTTGTTGAGAATGACCACTGCAAAACCTGGCAGATTCTTTTTGTGCAGGTATTCATTAAGATGGTACGTAAGAGAGTCAGCGGGAGTCTGGGAATTCACAGATACTGTAAATACCACCATAGAGAGAGAAAGAATTTTAAGAAATTTCATCGCTTATTATTTGTTTACACTAATTAACAGTGCAAAACTGGCTAATATGTGCGTGCCAATCGCCCGTCTAAGCTAAGACGAACGTATTGAGGTTCTCTGAAATTCGGATGGAGAGATACCTGTATTTTCTTTAAAAGCCTTATTAAAGGTAGTTTTTGAATTGAAACCAGCTTCTAGCGCTATTCCAAGAATATTGTAATGGGAGTATCGCGGGTCAAGCAATAATTTTTTACTTTCATCCACACGGTATCTGTTAATAAAGGTGTAAAAGTTCTCATTAAGTTCTTCATTCAATATCTGCGAAAGATGAATAGGTTTTATCTTTAATCTATCTGCCAGAGAAGTCAGCGTAAGCTCGTTGTAAAGATAGGGTTTCTCAGTTTCCATTAAATGTCTGATCTGTTCAATCATTTCGGATTTTTGTAGCGAGGTTAGCGATGAGTTTTTATACCTGTGTCCACTTTGTTTAAGCTCCGTTACTTCAAACCCTGCGGGCATATTCCTGTAAATGCTTTTTTGGGATATAATATGGTAACCAAGCCAATAACTGAAGATGAGAAGGGCGTATCCCGTCAGATTGAAAATATCTTTTTCGAAGCTACTTAGTGTCCAAAAGAAGACGATTATCAATAAGATAATCACCATTATTCTTACCCAGCTAAGATCATTTTCGTGAACAGTAGAGCTAAGGTGTTTCAGAATCCCCTGATGCTGATTTACACAGGCGTTGATGAGAAAAACATAAATTATCCCCTGGATATTATTATAATATTTGTAAAGAATTGTTAAGAAAGAGCTATTGTGATACTGTTCTATAATTGGCATTGGAAATACCCAGACTAAAAGAAATATAAGAATAGGTATTAAATGAACGAAATGCTTTTTCTGAAAACGAATCGAGTTTTGTGTCAGGGAAACAACATAGAAATAGAGTGATAAGAAAGCAATAAGCAACGAAAACTCATCCAAAAACCGAAGGTAGTTACCAAATACTTTGTTGAAAGCCAGTAAATCATACAGCTGATTTAAACTAAGAGAAATACAAAATGAAAGGAGGAAAAGGGTTGAACTATTGCTGCGATTCTGCCTTATCAAAAATGCGTATAAGCCAATAGAGAAAAAGTTTATGCAGATTATTGCAGATACTAACGTTTCTGGATTAAGGTTGATCATTCAATACTAATATATGTATTATTGTGATTAAAAACTTTATGACAGTACTTAGAATATGGCTATGTAGATAAGACAGATTTTAAAATCATTTAAACAAAAAGCCCTGATTTTCATCAAGGCTTTCATTTCAATTTTTTTTGAAGTACTCGGGGCGGGAATCGAACCCGCACGCCTTTGAAAGCACAGGATTTTAAGTCCTGCGTGTCTACCAGTTCCACCACCCGAGCATTAGCCTGTTCCAAAATCCTTCGGTAGGTTAACCTTTTAAAATAAATGCCTCCTGGTAAGAAGGCATTTAGAGCGAAAGACGAGATTCGAACTCGCGACCCCGACCTTGGCAAGGTCGTGCTCTACCAACTGAGCTACTTTCGCATTAACAAAACCGATATGCTGTTTCGTTTTGGTGATGCAAATATAGACAGATTTCTATTTCTGTCAAGGGATTTTTTATTAAAAATTTAATATTTAGTTTAAATTGCTGGCTTTCAGTGCAAGTAAAATTAAATCAATTTCAAATCCGCGTCCCTGCAGATAGGTAGTGAGCTTCATTTTTCTTTTTAAAGGGTTAGATTCCGTTATGGTGTTCGCTTTTTTAATGGCCAGATTTTCCAGCGTCTGCATATAATCGTCATCATCTAAACTATATAAAGCTTTTTGTAGAATTCTATCCGGAACGCCCTTCAGCTTCAAACCCTGTTTAATTTTTACGCGACCCCATTTTTTAATGTTGAATTTTCCTGAAGCGTATGATTTAGCAAAACGCTCTTCGTTTAAAAAGTTATTTACTATCAGATCAGATAGAATCTCTTCGATCTCATCTCCACGCATTCCCCATTCTACCAATTTATATCGAACTTCTTTTTGTGAGCGTTCCTGGTAAACACAAAAACTTTCTACTTTGGCTAGCGCCTGTTTTTTGTCTAATATTGCTGTCTCTTGTTTGCCGCTTTTCATAATTAATTGATGAAATTCGTAAAAATAATAGCGATTGCCGTATTTTTTTGAATATAATTATAATGCAAAACCCGATCTACACCATTTCTACCATTGCCAAGATTCTCCAGACTGATGTTAAATTAGCGAATGATCAAACAATAATTCAGTTCCTGATTATAGATAGCCGTTCGGTTTTGGCACCAGAAAATTCTTTATTTTTTGCCTTGATTTCTCACCGAAATGGACATGAGTTTATAGAAGATGCCTACCATAAGCAAATCCGAAATTTTGTGGTTACCGAGGGAAAATATATTGCCTTATATCCCGATTGCAATTTTATTCTTGTTGATGATTCACTGCGTGCCTTGCAAACACTTGCTGCTACACATCGAAATCACTTTAATTTGAAAACCGTTGGAATTACCGGAAGTAACGGGAAAACCATTGTAAAAGAATGGTTGTATCAGTTGCTGGCTGTAGATTTTAATATTATTCGAAGTCCGAAAAGTTATAATTCTCAAATCGGGGTGCCACTTTCTGTTTGGCAAATCAATGCTGATCATACCCTTGGAATCTTCGAAGCGGGTATTTCCGCTACGAATGAGATGGAAACGCTTGCCGAAATTATCCAGCCCCAAATTGGAATCCTGACTAACATTGGAGAAGCACATGCAGAAGGCTTCGCTTCTAAAGAAGAAAAACTAGCTGAAAAACTTAAACTTTTTGCAGCCTGCGAGTTATTCATTTATTCTCCGAATTACGTTAATGGAATTGATTTTTCAGCATTACCAGGTCAAAGAAAATTCAGTTGGAGTAGTACTCAGGGGGCCGATCTTCGAATTATTGCAATAGAACCTGTTGAAGGAAATTGCCATTTGCGGGCAATCCATCAGGATCAGGAAATTACTTGTCTTTTGCCCTTTAAAGATAAGGCGTCTATTGAAAATGGAATCATTTGCTGGGCAACTTTACTGGCACTAGGTTATAGCTCAGCACAAGCCAGCTTACGTCTGGATAAATTGAGTCATGTGAGTATGCGGCTCGAATTGAAAAACGGTATCAATCAGTGTTCCATTATTGATGATTCTTACAGTGCCGATATTTCTTCGCTGGCCATTGCACTAGATTTCCTCAATCAACAAAACCAGCATGCTAAAAAAACTGTCATCCTTTCTGAGTTATTTGAAACCGGGAAAGATGATATCGTTTTATATACTGAAATAGCCGACTTACTTGCGCAGAAAAAAGTAAGTCGTTTGATTGGAATCGGAATACATCTTGCTCAATATGCAGCACTGTTTAAGTGTGAAACACAATTCTTCGAAGATACGGATGCTTTCATCCGTGATTTTCCGGGTTTACAATTTAGCCATGAAACGATTTTGGTAAAAGGAGCGAGGCGTTTTGAATTCGCCAGAATTAGCAAAATACTTACGCAGAAAATTCACGATACTGTATTGGAGATCGACTTAAATGCAATGGTTAGTAACCTGCAATTTTACCGTTCTAAGATTAAGCCTGGTGTTAAAATTATGGCCATGGTAAAAGCTTTTTCTTATGGAAGCGGAAGTTTCGAAATTGCTAATTTGCTGCAATTTCATAAAGTTGATTATCTGGCGGTGGCTTATGCAGATGAAGGAATCGCTTTGCGTAAATCTGGAATCACGTTGCCTATAATGGTGATGAGTCCGGAAGAATCTGCTTTTGAAGCGATTATAAAGCATCATTTGGAACCGGAAATTTATAGTTTGGAGATCTTAAAAAGCTTTTTAAATGCACTTCCCGAAGAGATTACAAATTATCCTGTGCACTTAAAAATCGACAGTGGAATGCACCGTTTGGGTTTTGATCATGATGAAATTGAGAAACTATCTGAGTTTCTGAAAGATTCTCAACAGATAAAAGTTCAGAGTATATTTTCACATTTGGTTGCAAGTGGCGAAGCAGCGCATGATGGTTTTACTCAGCAACAGATCGATAAGTTTAAAATTATCGCTAACCAATTAACCATTGTTTTAGGTTATAAACCAATACTTCATGTTGCCAATACTTCGGGAATTAGTCGCTGGCCTGACGGACAAATGGATATGGTTCGTTTGGGAATTGGTTTGTACGGTTTCGATGCTGCGCTTTTAAATAACCGCGGATTACAGACCACAATGGTATTAAAAACGACTGTTACCCAAGTTAAAACTTTAGACGCAGGCGAAACGGTTGGTTACAGCAGGCGGGGTGTAATGCCGAATGGTGGTAAAATCGCGACTGTGAAAATCGGCTACGCTGATGGTTACAATCGTGCTTTCGGAAATGGTGTAGGTAAAATGCTTATTAATGGTCAGTTAGTTCCTACTATCGGCTCTATTTGTATGGATATGACTATGCTGGATATTACAGGTTTGGATGTGAGTGCTGGTGATGAAGCGATCGTATTTAATAAAGAACAAACCATTATACAGCTGGCGGATGATACCAATACCATTCCTTATGAAATCTTAACAAATATATCACAAAGGGTTAAACGGGTTTATTTTTATGAATAGATTGGTTCATTTGTCATTGGTTCAATAGTTCATTAGTTTGGGTGCAGATAAACTGGTTCATTTGTCATTGGTTCATTTGTCATTGGTTCATTTGTTCATTGGGGTCAGGGTGCAGACAACCTGGTTCATTTGTCATTGGTTCAATAGTTCATTAGTCTTGATGGAGCTAATAAGCCATGCTAACTAATGAACTAATGATTATTGAACCAATGAACTTTCAAACCAATTAACTAATGACTATTGAACTAATGAACCATTAACTATTGAACATTTTTAAATAAGTTTGTAACATGAACAAAATCGGGAGGGCTATTTTAAACTATTTAATAAAGGGTTTATTAATTGTAGTACCCATCGCAGTAAGTATTTTTATAGTTGTTTGGGCAGTTACTACAGTAGATAGCTGGCTGAATGTTAATAATATACTTGGTGTTAATCCACATACTGGCGAAAGTAGAAATATTCCGGGGTTAGGCCTTCTAACCGTTTTAACCCTTATTTTATTGGCTGGTATTTTCGTAACTAATTTAGTTACCGAGCCGATGTACAATTGGTTTCAACGCATGATGCAGCGGTTACCATTGCTAAATTTTATTTATTCTTCCATTAAAGATCTTACTGAGGCTTTTGTTGGCGATGAAAAGAAATTTAATCACCCGGTATTGGTAGAGGTAGAAGGGGGACTAAAGAAAATTGGCTTCTTAACCCAGAACGATCTTCATAAATTGGATTTACCAGATGATGTTGCTGTTTATTTTCCGTTATCATATTCTTTTGCGGGGCAGCTTTGTATTGTAAAACGAGATAAGGTTACAGATTTAAAGATGAGCGCTGCAGATGCTATGAAACTAGTAGTGAGTGGCGGTGTTAGCGGCCTTTAAAACTATAGCGTCAAATAAAGTCATCCGATGAATATCTGCAAAAAGCTATTATTCATCGGATGACTAATTAAGCGTCACGTCCTCCAACAAAGGCATCCGATGAATATTTGCATCAAGCTAGTATCCATCGGATGACTAATTAAATAAGCATTTTAGAAGGTTGGGTTTTTAACCAAGCGTCCTCCTGAACTTGATTCAGGATCTTCAGAAACGGATGACTAATTAAGCATTTTAAAAAATACTTCTGCTGGTGGAAAGTATAACCATAATGATAATAAATAGATACAGAATCCGGGTATAATACTCCCTGATAAAAAGCCCTGCCATAATCAACAAATCATCGTCGATATTGCTGTGGATGAGGCCTCCGCCAGATGATGAATTGTAGATAATCTGCTTGTTTTTGTGGTTATTAACAGACCATCTGCTGGCCCAACTATTTTGATAACTCCAATCGAATTCTTCTCCTGAAGTACAAAAAATCTTCGCTTTAAAGCTTATCCAATCATAACGGATAACGGCCAAAACCTCATTTTTTTGATTGAATATTTTCGTTTCCGGATTAGAATATCCCTCACTTCTCAACAGGTAAATGCCTTCTTGCGTGGTGGCTATTGCAGAATTTTTGAAAGAGCTGAAATTGATAGAAAACTTTAGAAATGCATTCTCCCATACTTGATAATTACTATCAAATAAACCTTTTCTCCAATTCAATATTTTCTCCATCGCTTCCTGGGTTTCGTTTTAGACTGCCGAATAAACGAATCGTTACAGGAAATGTTGTAAATAAAAAAAGTGCCCGCGGTTACGAGCACTTTCTTTATAATGATTTGAATTTTGAAGGATTGAATGAGAGAATATTACTTCAACATGATTTCAATTTTGAAGGATTGAATGAGAGAATATTTCAATATCCAAATCCTCAAATTCTTTTAATCCTGTTCTTTAATCTTATTTAAAAATTAGGTTTCAGTACGTATTTATCATAGAACCTGAAAATATGTTCTGCAGCTTCTTCTGCCGTATCTACCAGTCTGAATAAATTCAAATCTTCTTCATGGATATTGTGTTCCTGCTGCAACATGGTGCCTTTAATCCAGTCGATTAAACCACTCCAGTAGTCTTTACCGACTAACACAATTGGAAA
Organism: Pedobacter sp. N23S346; assembly: GCF_048515415.1. Lineage (NCBI taxonomy): Bacteria > Pseudomonadati > Bacteroidota > Sphingobacteriia > Sphingobacteriales > Sphingobacteriaceae > Pedobacter > Pedobacter sp. N23S346. The sequence goes on along the minus strand of NZ_JBLYEE010000010.1, from coordinate 154,123 downwards.
ACGTGCAATTTTACCAGTTTGAATTAAAGTTAAAGCCTCAAAAAGTTCATCCATGGTACCAAAACCACCAGGTAGAACCACAAAACCCTGACTGTATTTCATGAACATCACTTTGCGGACGAAAAAGTAATCGAACTCTAATAATTTATTATGATCGATGTATTTATTGTGAAACTGCTCAAAGGGCAATTCGATATTTAATCCTACCGATTTACCGCCATTGTTGTATGCTCCTTTGTTACCAGCCTCCATAATACCCGGGCCACCGCCGGTAATTACACCATAACCACGATCGGTTAAGAGCTTGCCACATTGCTCAGCCAGTTGATAATATCTATTTGTTTCTGCGGTACGTGCTGAACCATAAATGGTTACACATGGACCAATTTTCGCTAATTTTTCAAAGCCGTCGACAAATTCGGCCATTATTTTAAAAATTTGCCAGGAATCTGTTACTTTAATTTCTTGCCAGTCTTTATTTTCAAAGGCACTTCTGATTTTTTCTTCACTCGTCATATGTACTGTATGCTATATATTAAAATTTGGTTTGTGCATCAGTTTTTTTGCTGATGAAAAGCAAACCTATAAATGTGATTAAACCATTAATTAAAATCAGTTCAACACTGAAAACGTAACCGCCTAATAATTTGGTTGAGTAGGTTGAAAGCAAGTAACATAAAAAAGGCGATAATATGCAAACTATTGGCACTAATTTATCATGCAAACCTCGTTTTTTTACAAACAATCCAAAACTGTATAATCCAAGAAGTGGTCCGTACGTGTAAGAGGCAATGGTGAAAATTAAGCTCACTACTGATGAACTATTTAAAGCGTTGATTACAATGATTACCAAAAACATTAAGATGGAGAATGCAACGTGTACAGTGTGGCGTTTTTTCACCGCATCTTTAGCATTCGCATTTTCTGCCTTGGCCATGCCTAAAAAATCAACACAAAAAGAAGTGGTAAGTGCTGTTAGTGCCGAATCGGTTGTTGCAAAAGTGGCCGCTGTTAAGCCCAGCATGAAGATAATGGCAGGTACCGCTCCTAAGTTATTCAACGCAATTTCAGGGAAAAGTAAATCTGTTCTTGGTTTGCCACTAAAGTGATCCAATGGAATATCGATGCCGTTTTTGGCTGCGAAAATATATAACAAAGCACCAACGCTCAGGAAAAATACATTCAGGATGACGAATACTCCGGTAAAGGTAAACATGTTTTTTTGCGCTTCTTTTATCGTACCCATACTCAGGTTTTTCTGCATCAGATCCTGATCTAAACCCGTCATGGCGATGGTTACAAAAATGCCACCGATAAATTGTTTGCTGAAGTAAAACTTGTTGGTTAAAAATTCATCTAAAAAGAAAATCTTTGAATAGCTGCTGCTTTTTATCGTTTCGAAAGCCTGTGGAATATTGAAACCCAGACTGCTGCAAATGAAATAAATGGTTAAAAAAACCGACAAAACCAGGAAAAACGTTTGCAATGTATCGGTAATAATAATGGTTTTCAGGCCACCTTTAAACGTGTAAGACCAGATCAGCGCCAGGGAAATTAATACCGTAAGCCAGAAGGGAATGCCATAATTATCGAAAATGAATCGCTGTAAAACAATTACCACCAGGTATAATCGGGTTGCTGAACCCAATGTTCTGCTTAACAGGAAAATTGATGCCGCAGTTTTGTAGCTATAATAGCCTAAACGCTGTTCTATATAACTATAAATGGACGTGAGTTTCATCCGGTAATACAGCGGTAATAATACTGTGCATATAATAATGAAACCTACTGCATTGCCTAAAACAAACTGGAAATACTGAAACTGGTTTCCGGCAGGTGCGCCAACTTCTCCGGGTACGGAAATAAATGTTACACCCGAAAGTGCGGTTCCAATCATTCCGAAGGCTACCAGGTACCATTTTGAGTTTCTGTTGGCGATAAAAAATGAGGCATTATCGGAAGAACCTTTCGAGGTAACAAATGAGATAATGATCAACAGTAAAAAATATCCAATCAGGAAACATAAGAGTATGGTTGGCGACATAGTTTTGTTTTAAGCAGCTAAATGTAAGAAATTAATGTTAGTTGTTTTGTTGGTTAGATGGTTAGTTTTTTCGGTACCGCCACAAAATAACTAAAAAACCAAAGCACTAAAAAACCAAGCAACTATTTCATATTTTTGTGCATGAATTTTTCATCCAAACTGCTTGAAGATGCGGTAAACGAATTCTCTAAATTACCTGGTGTGGGACAAAAAACTGCTTTGCGTTTAGTGCTACATCTTTTAAATAAAGAACAGGAGGAAGTGAACCAGTTTGGCAATACTTTTATAAAGCTTAAACAACAGATCAAACATTGCAGTATTTGTAATAATATCTCAGATTTTGCAGTTTGCGAAATCTGCACTTCATTGAAACGCGATAAGGAAACCATCTGTGTGGTAGAAGATACCCGGGATGTAATGGCAATCGAAAATACCGGACAGTACTTTGGTGTTTATCATGTATTAGGAGGTTTGATTTCTCCGATGGATGGAGTGGGGCCAACTGATTTATATATTGATGGATTGGTTTCCAGAGTGGCTGCCGGCGGAATTAAAGAAATTATTCTGGCCCTTAGTCCGAATATGGAAGGCGATACCACACTTTTCTATCTTTATAAACGCTTAAAAGAATTTAATGTTCCGGTAACTACCATTGCCCGGGGAATTGCCTTTGGCGGTGAATTAGAATACACTGATGAAATTACGCTTGGCCGCTCGATCATCACGCGTGTGCCTTACGAAACGGCCATGATGAAATAGTTTGGTAGTCGGAAGTCAGGAGTCCGAAGTCTGGAGTCGGAAGTCAGGAATAAATAATATAATAGAAATGAATAGGTACCCAGTCTTATACTTGATACCCATTACTAAGCACTCAATCTTGATACTCGATACTTACTACTAACTAATAGCGTAAGCACCCAGTCTTGATACTCGATATTTACTACTCGATACTTACTACTCACTACTTGATACTAAAAACCCGACACTAAAAAAATGAATCTCAAAAATAAAGTCATCATCATCACTGGTGCATCCAGCGGAATAGGTAAAGCATGTGCAGAAGAGTTTGCTAAACGAGGAGCGAATTTAGTTTTAGCTGCCCGTCAGTATGTAACACTTTGTGAAATTACTGCTGATTTAGAAAAAAAATACAACATCAGGGCGGTAGCTGTTCAGGCCGATGTTAGTAAGGAGGCAGATTGCGAATTAATTATTAAACAGACGTTAGTTTCTTTTCAAAAGATTGATGTTTTGGTTAATAATGCTGGTTTATCAATGCGTGCTTTGTTTAACGATGTAGATCTGTCAGTGCTGAAAAACCTGATGGATGTAAATTTCTGGGGAACAGTTTATTGTACAAAATATGCTTTGCCTGAAATTTTGAAAGCGAAGGGAACTATTGTTGGCGTATCATCTATTGCAGGTTTCAGAGGTTTACCAGGAAGAACGGGATACTCTGCATCTAAATTTGCAATGAATGGTTTTATAGAATCATTACGTACCGAATTGCTGAATACCGGCGTGAATGTACTGCTGGCTTGCCCGGGATTTACGGCATCCAACATTCGGGTTACTGCATTATCAAAAGATGGTGTTGCACATGGCGAAACCAGTATGGATGAAGGTAAAATGATGTCATCAGAAGAAGTGGCCAGCCATATTGCTAACGGAATAGAACAGCGCAAGCGCACGTTAATCATGACTGGTCAAGGTAAGTTGGCGGTTTGGATGAATAAGTTGTTTCCGGCATTTGTAGATAAAAAGGTATTTGATTTATTTGCGAAGGAAAAGAATCCGTTAGTTGGAAGGTAAAAGCTGAAAGACTAAAGCAAAAAGGTAAAAGCTGAAAGTTCTATGCCAATGATAATAATGCTTCCATTTATCATTTCATGTTTGAATAAGAATCAGTTATCATTTTAAAGTAGTAGATGTGTCGATTGCGCTTAGTCTTTATACCCGTCATTTTAATTCCTGGCTTTTCTTAGGTTTTAAGTATGCATTTTAAAGTAGTAGATGTGTCAATTGCACCCAGTCTTGATACTCACGACTTAATACTCACGACTTAATACTCACGACTTCCTACCCAAAAAACCACAACCTTCACAATTCCGTTTATTTACTTTTGATAGAAAAAACTTTCATATGCTTAAAAGACTCGTTTTAGTAATGCTCTTGTTTCAAACCATAATCTCTTCTGCTCAGGTAAAAACGGCTAAAAATATCAATTACGCAGGCAATACCGAGATCAAAAATACGCTGAACATCTTTTATGAAAATAATGGGGTGGCGGATAAACCAGTATTGATTTTTATTCATGGAGGATCATGGAGCAGTGGAAAAAAGGAAACATATTGGTGGTTGGGACGGAATTTTGCCAGAAAGGGAATCGTTACCGTAATCATCAATTATCCCCTGGCTCCGGATGCTCAATATGGTAAAATGGCAGAAGATTGTGCTTTAGCCGTAAAATGGGTGCAAAGCAACATTAATAATTATCAAGCAAGCCCTGAAAAGATTTTTATAATGGGGCATTCTGCAGGCGCACATTTAGGCGAGCTGATTAATGCAGATCCACAGTATTTTAAGAAGGTGGGAATCAAAAACCCAATTAAAGGCGTAATTTTAAATGATCCTTTCGGACTGGATTTACATGAGTACCTCACTACAGCAGAAAAGGATAATTTCTATTACGATTTCATAAGAACCTTTACCGCAAAGCCCGAGGTTTGGAAACTCGCCTCGCCAATGGATTATGTACAAAACATTAAAAATCCACATTTACTTTTTTATGGTGGGAAAACATATGGAGCCATTAGAATTCAAACACCGAGACTTTACGAAAAATTAAAATCGAATAATGTGCCTGTAGAGATTAAGGAAATTAAAGGCAAAAGCCATGTTCCTATGATAAGTCAGATGATATTTGGTGGGAATGATTTGTATCAGGATATTGTGGAATTTATTCTTCGTATTTCGTCATTGCGAGGCACGAAGCAATCTTAATGCGGCAGCTGGGCTTTTTTATTTGTTCTGTTGCAACAGCCTTGATCATTAAAGTCGGTAACAGCGGAAATTCTTTTTGCAGTAATCTTCAATATCCCGCTATCTGCAGTTGTGAAACAGACCCTTTCCCGAAATCGGGACAGGCAGTGCCTCAGGATGACAGCACCACCAAAAAAAATATTTTGTCTTGGCCAGACGGGCTTTTTTCTTTTGACAACAAAAGAAACAAAATTGTCGGCTTAAAATTTTTGTTTGAAAGTTTGTGGTTTGGCTTGAGTAGTGCATGCCCAAAAATTTGTTAGGCCGATCTAAGTAGAACGGAGATGAGTGCTAAGACTTAACTGGATGGAAATAGCTAAAGTCAAACTCACTTAATGCTTATATTGTAGCTTGAGTAACCTAAAACCCGATAGTAGCGGTCCCGATTCCTTCAATCGGGATAAAGCGAATGACGGGACTATCGGAACCGATTAGCATTACCACCGCTTTCCAAAAACAAAATAAAGTTTTCCCAAAAAGGGGAAAGTATGCTTCTCTAAATCGTCGGGGTAATCTTATCTAAGATCACTAAAGTCGGTAACAGCGGAAATCCTTTTTGTTTGCAGCAACCTTAAATATCCTGCTATCTGCAGCTATGGAACAGATCCTTTTCCGAAATCGGGACAGGCAGTGCCTCAGGATGACAGCACCACCAAAAAAAATATTTTGTCTTGGCCAGACGGGCTTTTTTCTTTTGACAACAAAAGAAACAAAATTGTCGGCTTAAAATTTTTGTTTGAAAGTTTGTGGTTTGGCTTGAGTAGTGCATGCCCAAAAATTTGTTAGGCCGATCTAAGTAGAACGGAGATGAGTGCTAAGGCTTAGCTGGATGGAAATAGCTAAAGTAAAACTCACTTAATGCTTATATTGTAGCTTGAGTAACCTAAACCCGGTAGTAGCGGTCCCGATTCCTTCAATCGGGATAAAGCGAATGACGGGACTATCGGAACCGATTAGCATTACCACCGCTTTCCAAAAACAAAATAAAGCTTTCCAAAAAGGGGAAAGTATGCTTCTCTAAATCGTCGGGGTAATCTTATCTAAGATCACTAAAGTCGGTAACAGCGGAAATTCTTTTTGCAGTAATCTTCAATATCCCGCTATCTGCAGCTATGGAACAGATCCTTTCCCGAAATCGGGACAGGCAGTGCCTCAGGATGACAGCACCACTAAAAAAAAATATTTTGTCTTGGCCAGACGGGCTTTTTTCTTTTGACAACAAAAGAAACAAAATTGTCGGCTTAAAATTTTTGTTTGAAAGTTTGTGGTTTGGCTTGAGTAGTGCATGCCCAAAAATTTGTTAGGCCGATCTAAGTAGAACGGAGATGAGTGCTAAGGCTTAGCTGGATGGAAATAGCTAAAGTAAAACTCATTTAATGCTTATATTGTAGCTTGAGTAACCTAAACCTGGTAGTAGCGGTCCCGATTCCTTCAATCGGGATAAAGCGAATGACGGGACTATGGCAACCGATTAGCACTACCATTGCTTTCCAAAAAAAGAAAAAACTTTCCAAAAAGGGGAAGTATGATTCTTCAAACCGTCGGGGTAATCTTATCTAATTTACTATAATCCAGAACCGTTTTGCCCTCTATGTTATGGTAATGCATGAGCTCGAATTTCGAATTCCATTCAATATCTTCGTCCTGATAACTGGTTCTGGCATGAATCGTTTGAGCAAAGGTATCATCAAAAGCTTTCAAAATAAGCACAATTTCCACTTCAGCAACCTTTAATTCTTCTAGCGTTTTCTCAAATAATAAGCTGTCTTCCGTAATCGGATGAACGATTGTCCAGTTGAGCGACAGTATACTAATTTTACTTCGTTCTAATTCCATCGGATAAAAACTACGCTTTAGTTTTCCATCAACGGTTTCATTATACGTCATAAACATTTGTGCTTCGATATCTATCAATGAATTTTTGCGAAGATTAACCAGTCGGCACATCAAACCCGTATGGTTTTGATAAGGCGCAATAACCATTTTTTTACTGAAGGAAACTTTTGATGTTGGCCTGCTAAAACGACCATAAAGTAAGCCTGTTGCCAGCGCAAAAGCAAGTAAGCCCAACATGCTTTCGAAAGCCGCAAGCACACTGGTGATAAAACCTTGCGGAGAGATATGGCCATAACCTACCGTTGAGATGGTTTGTGCCGAAAAGAAAAAGGCATCGAAAAACTGATCCCGAAGCGTAATGCCTTTTGCTCCATTAAGATTTTCGATTCCGATCACGTTATAGGCAACAGCGAAAAGTGTGTTTACAATGAGGTAAGTGATCAGAATGACCAGGAAAAAACGGGGCCAGCTCATGGTCACTAATCGGGTGTAGGTATCGTCGAATTTAAACCAAGGCAAGCCTGTTCGCTCAACATTCGCCGTGCCATCGGTATTTAAAACACGCTGATTTTTGATCACGGGAGTGGAACCGAAACCCAAATCATCATTAAACTGTACTTTTCTTCGAAAGAAAGCCATATATTTTTAGAAAGATTTTGGAATTATAAAAAAGTATATCAATATTTGTTCTATACAAACATGATAATTAAAAACTTAAATAACAATTGGTGGTGGCATAACGAAATTCGTTAGGCAAATTCTATTGTTATATATTTTAAAATATTTTATACACAACGAAGAGGATTGCCCAAAAAGCAATCCTTTTTTTATGGGATTTTTTGTAGAAGTGAACACATCAACATGAAAAAGATATTAAACCATTTATTTGAGAATAAGAGTTTTAGCAGGGAAGAGGCGAAGAATATCCTCATTTCTATTACTCAGGGTGAATTCAACGATTCGCAGATTGCGGCTTTTATTACGGCCTATGCCATGAGAAATATTACTGTGGATGAATTGCAGGGTTTTCGTGATGCCATGCTGGATTTGGGCATAAAAGCAGACTTTTCTGACTTTGAATTAATTGATCTTTGTGGTACCGGAGGCGATGGGAAAGACACCTTCAATATTTCTACACTTTCCTCTTTTGTGGTTGCAGGAGCTGGTTATCATGTGGCGAAACATGGTAATTATGGCGTGTCTTCTGGTTGTGGATCATCCAACGTAATGGAATATTTGGGCTATTCTTTCACCAATGATCAGGATACATTAAAGCGAAATCTGGATCATGCAGGCATTTGTTTTCTCCATGCTCCCTTATTTAACCCGGCAATGAAGATTGTAGCACCAATTCGCAAAGATTTGGGCATTAAAACGTTCTTCAATATGTTAGGGCCAATGGTGAACCCATCACAGCCAAAGTATCAAATGGTTGGTGTTTTCAGTCTGGAACTGGCTAGATTATACAATTATCTTTATCAGGATACTACAAAAAATTATACCATCGTTCACGCTTTAGAAGGTTATGATGAGATCTCTCTAACCTGCGATGTGAAAACTTTTAACAACAAGGGCGAAAGTATTTTAACATTAACTGATATGGGATTTGAAAAGGTTTCGTCGACTGCTATAAAAGGTGGCGACACGGTAGAGTCTTCTGCAAAGATATTTATGGATGTGCTGAATGGCGAAGCAACAGATGTACAAAACAATGTGGTGCTTTGTAATTCTGCCCTTGCCATTAAAACCATCAAGCCAACGGCATCTTTCGCAGATTGTTTCTATGAAGCGGAAGAATCTTTGACAAGCAAAAAGGCATTAGCAAGTTTTAAAAAGTTAGTGGCCTAATGAACAAATTGAAATTAAAAGTTTGTGGAATGAAGCTTGCAGCCAATATCGCCGCTGTTGCTGCATTAAGACCCGATTATTTAGGTTTTATTTTTTATGAGAAGTCTCCACGGCTGATCAGTGATGTTTCTGCGGAGTTGATTAAATACATCCCATCGGAAATTAAAACGGTCGGCGTTTTTGTGAATGAGGAGTTGGATATTGTGAAGAAAAAAATAAATCTATATCAGCTTAAAGCTGTTCAATTACATGGAAATGAAGCTCCCGGGTATTGTGCAGATTTAAAATCAACATTTGGTGGTATAGAAGTGATTAAGGCTTTCGGTGTTGATGAGGATTTTGATTTCGGTATTTTGGATGTTTATAATGATGTGGTTGATTATTTTCTATTTGATACCAAAACGAAAGCACATGGTGGTTCGGGGAAAACCTTTGATTGGAAGATTTTAGAAAATTATGCATTAAATAAGGCCTATTTTTTAAGTGGTGGAATTGATTTGGAACATGCGGCAGCAATAAAGCAGATAGAAGATTCGAGATTATATGCGCTTGATATTAATAGCAGGTTTGAAGTTGAGCCTGGTGTAAAGGATGTAGAAAAGGTTAAGGCGTTTATAAATATCTTGTCCTAGCCGGACGGGGCGTCTTTCTTTTTGATGTCAAAAAGAAACAAAAAACACCGGCTGAAAATTTTTGTTTTGAAGTTCCTGCTTTGGCTTGGGTAGTGCAACCCCAAAATTTGTTAGGCCGGATTAGAGTAGAACGAAGATTTTGTGGTTAGGCTTAGCAGGATGGAATAACATAAAGATAATTGAAATTAGAATAGTTCATTGCCGCCGGTCTTAATCGGTGGATTTGATAAAAATATTATGAAATATAAAGTAAACGAAAAAGGATATTATGGAGATTTTGGTGGGGCATACATCCCGGAGATGCTTTATCCAAACGTAGAAGAATTGCGGCAGAATTATTTGAAAATTATTGATGATGCCGATTTTCAGAAAGAATTTCATCAGTTAATGAAAGATTACGTAGGTCGTCCTTCGCCATTATATTTAGCCAATAGATTATCTGAAAGGTATGGCGCTAATATTTTCTTAAAAAGAGAAGATTTAAATCATACTGGTGCGCATAAAATTAACAATACCATCGGCCAAATTCTCCTTGCTGAAAAGCTTGGTAAAAAGAGGATTATTGCAGAAACTGGTGCTGGTCAGCATGGTGTAGCAACGGCTACTGTTTGTGCTTTGCGAAACCTTGAATGTGTAATTTACATGGGTGAGGTGGATATTGAGCGTCAGGCGCCAAATGTGGCCCGTATGAAAATGTTAGGTGCCAAGGTTGTTCCGGCTAGTTCTGGCAGTAAAACGCTAAAAGACGCAACTAACGAAGCGATGCGTGATTGGATTAATAACCCGGTTGATACGCATTACATCATTGGTTCTGTGGTTGGTCCGCATCCTTACCCCGATATGGTGGCGATTTTTCAATCCATCATTTCAGAAGAAACCAAAAAACAATTAATCGAACAGACTGGAAGCGATCAACCTGATTATGTTTTAGCTTGTGTAGGTGGTGGAAGTAATGCTATGGGCATGTTTTATCATTTTATGGATGATGAAAATGTAAAACTGATTGCTGTTGAAGCGGCGGGGAAGGGTGTTTCCAGTGGACTTTCTGCCGCGACGACTTATCTTGGTAAGGAAGGTGTATTACATGGTAGCCGAAGCATCTTAATGCAAACGGAAGATGGACAGGTAGTAGAACCTCATTCGGTTTCCGCTGGTTTAGATTATCCTGGAATTGGTCCTCAACATGCACATTTATTTAAAACCGGCCGTGGGAAATACGTTTCGATTACCGATGAAGAGAGTTTAGATGCCGGATTATTGCTCACCCAACTGGAAGGGATTATTCCTGCCATAGAAAGTGCACATGCTCTGGCTTATTTAGAGAAAATGGAATTTAAAGGCGGCGAAAATGTAGTGATTTGTTTGTCGGGTAGGGGAGACAAGGATTTAGATACTTATATTAAATATTTTAATTTATAAAAGCACATCGTCATTGCGAGGCACGAAGCAATCTGCTTAAATCCTCAAATCAGATTGCTTCGTACCTCGCAATAACGGAAAGGTTAAAAAAATGAACAGAATCAAACAACTCTTCGCATCGAAGAAAAATATATTATCCATTTATTATACTGCTGGTTATCCAAATACTGGCGATACCATTCAAATTGCTGAAGCCTTAGAAAAATCTGGTGCAGATATGCTGGAGATTGGTTTCCCATATTCAGATCCGGTGGCTGATGGTCCGGTGATCCAGGCCAGTAGTAAACAGTCTTTGGATCAGGGCATGACGCTGAAACTGCTTTTCGAGCAATTAAAAGACCTGCGTAAAAACGTAACTATCCCTGTGTTATTGATGGGTTATGTGAATCCGGTTTTGCAGTTTGGTGTTGAAAATTTCTGTAAAGCCTGTGCCGAAGTGGGTGTTGATGGCTGCATTGTACCAGATTTACCCATGGTAGAATATGAAGAATTTTATCAAAGCTGTTTTGAAGAACACAATTTAAGTAATGTGTTTTTAATTACGCCTCAAACGGCCGATGAACGGATTCACAAGATTGATGGCTTAACTAATGGTTTTATCTATCTGCTATCCTCATCTGCTACAACCGGTAAAAACCTGGAGGTAGGCAACACCACTGAAACTTACTTTGGTAGAATCAAAGCAATGAATCTAAAAAATCCAACGATGATTGGTTTCGGAATTAGTGATAAGCAGACTTTCGATAAAGCTTGTTCTTATGCTAACGGAGCAATTATTGGTACGGCTTTCGTTAAAGCAATTGAAGATGGCAATTTAGAGGAAAGTGTGAGTGGTTTTATGAAGAAGTTTAAGGATTAAGGGTGTTTAACCGCAAAGGAAGCAAAGATTTTCGCAAAGCACGCTGAGACTAAACCCTTCATTGTGAGAGACAAAGCAATCTTCGAACTATCGCATTCAGATTGCTTCGTCGGCTGAAAAAGCCTCCTCGCAAAGACGATGGTTCTAATAAATATATTGAGTTAGTCGTAGCATCCCGCTACGACTTTTAGTTTTCTCAAGTTCTGGTCGGAGGGAAGTTGTTTTAGTGAGAAGATCTTCCTTTGATAATTTATATTATTTGAAATAAATCTATCGAAAATAAATCCATATAAAATCAAGGTTTAAACTATTTTAAACGCTCTTTTAGCCCCACTAATTTTCATTTGACAATTCCATGATTCACAATTTCTGAAATGATTCTACATTTGCTTAACGGTGTTAGATTATTTATCACCTTATATTCCAAATCATGGGAAGTAAAGAAAGAATATTACGATTAAAAGATGAAACCAGAACCAAAATTCTGGATGCTGCCTTGAACATAGTTCAAACTGAAGGATGGCAGGCATTGAGTATGCGTAAAATTGCTGACCAGATTGAATATACTGCACCAATCATTTACGAATATTTCTCCAATAAAGAAGGAATCCTGCTGGAACTTACCAGGAAGGGTTACGAGATCTTAGGTAAAGATATTCGCGAGGCCAGAGACAAACATGAATCTGCCGAAGATAAAATGGAAGCCATGTGGATTGCCTACTGGAACTTTGCTTTTGCAAATAAAGAATTTTATCAATTGATGTATGGTGTAGATATGGTTTGCTGCAATGTTAAGAGTTCAATGCAGGAAGCTGAAACCGTAGGATCAATGCTTGGAGATGCTATTGAGGCATTGTACAAAAAAAAGCCTGTAAGTGAAAACGATATTTGCTCCAAATACTATACCTATTGGTCGATCATCCATGGATTAATTTCGATTAACCTAGTGCGACCTAATGGAAGAACAACAGACGAACTAAACCAACAAATTTTAAAAGACGCCATTAAAGGAATTACTTTATCCATTAATAGCTAATTTTTTTATTCCTCTATTTAACACTGTTAAATAGTTTATAAGCTTTAAAATCTACAATAATTTTTAATCATATGAATGCTATCCATCGCTTGTTTATTTTACTTAACAGTGTTAAATCGTTTAATAAAGTTAAGTCTTTGTTAATTCTCTCTACCTTATCTATTATTTTGGTCAGCTGTAAATCTTCTCCTGATCAGTCTGCTGCTGCACCACCACCTCCGGTATTGCCTGTAAGCCTGGTTAGCGAAAGCGCACAAACTACTTACATAGACTATCCGGCTGCTATTCAGGGTGCGGTAGATATTGATGTTCGTCCGCAGGTGAGCGGTTATTTGCAAAGCGTTTTAGTTAACGAAGGTGCTTATGTAACTGCAGGACAAACACTTTTCAAAATCAACGACAATCCATACCGTGAGGCTTTAAATAATGCAAAAGCCAGTTTGCATGCTGCAGAAGCTGCTATTTTAAATGCTCAGCTAGAAGTAGATAAGTTAACTCCTTTAGTACAGAACAAAGTGGTTTCAGATTTCCAACTTAAAACGGCAAAAACAGCTTATAAAATTGCTCAGGCCAATGCCGAACAGGCAAGGGCCAGTGTAGCATCTGCTCAAATAAATTTGGGTTATACCAATGTTAAAGCTACGGTAAGTGGTTATATCGGTCGAATTCCTAAAAAGCAAGGGAGTTTGGTTTCTCCAACAGATCAGGCAGCTTTAACACAGCTTTCAGATATCCATGAAGTACATGTTTATTTCTCTTTGGCTGAAAATGATTTTAACAGCTTCAATGCAAATTATCCGGGTAAAACCCCTGCAGACCGCATTAGCCATTTGCCAGCAGTAGAATTGCTTTTATCTGATAACAGCGCCTATCCGGTTAAAGGAAAAATAGATATGATCGACGGTCAGTTTGATAAAAATACGGGTTCTATTACCTTAAGGGCGACTTTTAAAAATGCCAATGGGATTCTACGTTCTGGAAATACTGGTAAAATTCGTTTAGGCTTACCGCATCCTGATGCAATTTTGATCCCTCAGGTTGCCACGATAGAAATGCAGGATAAAGTATTTGTATTTATGGTAAACAAGGGTAACAAAGTAAGCAAAATGCCAATCACGGTAATTGGTAAAAGCGGTAGCAATTACCTTATTAAAGATGGTGTAAAATCTGGCGACCAGATTGTGTTGAGTGGTTTAGACCGTTTGCAGGAAGGACAAGTAATTCAACCTGAAAAGGCATCAGACAAAGCTGCTCAATTATAATAGGAAGTTGAAAGATAGAAGGTAAAAGCAGAAAGACTAAAGCTGAAAGGTAAAAGCTCAAAGGCGAAAGCTTAAAGATAAATCCTAAGGCACATTTTGCAGGAACGAAAAAAATAAAATAAGAAAAAATGTTCAAAATATTTATACAAAGGCCCGTACTGGCTACCGTAATCTCCATTTTGTTGGTGATACTGGGCGTACTTGGCCTTACCAAACTGCCCCTACAACAATTCCCAGATATTGCGCCACCATCAGTTTTGGTTACAGCTATCTATCCGGGTGCCAATGCCGAAACAGTTTTACGTTCTGTTGCGCCATCATTGGAGGAATCAATCAATGGGGTAGAAAACATGACTTACATGAGTTCTACAGCCAGTAATGATGGGTCTTTGGCCATTACGGTTTTCTTTAAGCTGGGTACTAATGCAGATCAGGCGGCGGTGAATGTTCAAAACCGTGTGGCGCAGGCTACCAGTCAGTTGCCAGCGGAAGTTGTTCAGCAAGGGGTTACCACTGCAAAACAACAGAACAGTTTTATCATGGCCATCGGTTTATATACGGAAGATGAATCTAAATACGATCAGACTTTTGTGGCCAATTATGCGCAGATTAATATCATTCCAGAAATTAAAAGGATTCCGGGTGTAGGTTCTGCTGCAATTTTCGGTGGTTCGAAAGATTATTCGATGCGTGTATGGTTAAACCCTACGCAAATGTCTACCTATAAAGTTTCGCCTAATGAGGTAATGAAAGCCATCCAGGATAAAAGTTTGGAGGCTGCGCCTGGTAAGTTTGGCGAGAAAAGTAAAGAGGTTTTCGAATATGTAATTAAGTATAAAGGGAAGTTAACCAAACCAGAAGAGTATGAAAATATAGCTATACGCGCCAATGCCGATGGTTCTATTTTGCGCCTTAAAGATGTGGCAAGGGTAGAATTGGGAGCTTATTCTTACAACAGTATTACCCGTTTAAACGGTAAAAAAGGAATCGTGATCGGGATTATCCAGCTGGCTGGATCAAACTCGAACGATATTCAGGTATCGCTTAATAAGCTGATGGAAAAGGCAGAAAAAAGTTTTCCGGTGGGGATTAAAAAGAACATCTTTTATAGTACAAAGGTTGCTTTGGATCAATCAATAGAACAGGTAGAGCATACTTTGGTAGAAGCTTTCTTATTGGTTTTTATTGTGGTGTTTATCTTCCTGCAAGATTTCAGATCTACATTAATTCCTGCTATTGCGGTTCCGGTAGCCATATTGGGAACGTTTTTCTTTATGCAATTGTTCGGGTTTTCCATCAACCTGTTAACCTTATTTGCTCTAATTCTGGCTATCGGAATTGTGGTGGATGATGCGATTGTGGTGGTGGAGGCCGTGCACGCCAAAATGGAGCACAAACATTTATCGCCAAAAGCAGCCACGCATGAGGCCATGCACGAAATTACAGGTGCCATTATTTCCATTACTTTGGTTATGGCTGCTGTGTTCTTACCTGTTGGTTTTATGGAAGGTTCTACAGGGGTTTTCTATCGCCAGTTTGCTTTTACCATGGCCATTGCGATTGTAATTTCAGCAGTAAATGCATTAACGTTAAGCCCGGCTTTGGCGGCTTTGTTTTTGAAAGATAATCATGCAGCACATGCTGATCAACCGGAAGTAAAAAAGAGTTTCAAAGAGAAGTTTTTTAATGGATTTAATACCAGTTTCAACTCGTTAACCAACCGTTATGTAGGTGGCTTAAAGTTTTTGGTTCGCCACAAATGGTTAAGTATGGGTGGACTGGCCTTAATTACTTTGGTGACTATTTTTATGGTGAAAACCACGCCAGCAGGATTTATCCCGACAGAAGATCAAGGCTTTATCGCCATTGCGGTAAACACTCCATCTGGAACTTCATTAGATGGCACGCAGAAAATAATGACTGAAGCAGAAGGAGTGTTAAGTAAGTTAGATGCATCGAGAGATGTGACTGCGGTATCGGGTTTCAACTTATTAACCAACTCCACCAGTCCATCATCAGCTGTTGTTTTCGTATTGTTAAAGCCGAATGAAGAACGTGGCTCAATTAAAAATATCGATGAAATTATGAACCAGGTTCGTGGCAAATTAGGTGCGATATCTGGCGGAAGTTTCTTCGTATTCAGTTTCCCAACTGTTCCGGGCTTTAGTAATGTAGAAGCTTTGGATATGGTTTTGCAAGATAAAACGGGTGGCAAGCTTGATAAATTTAGTGGCATCTCTCAACAATTTATTGGAGAGTTAATGAAACGCCCTGAAATTGCTGTAGCCTTTACCAGTTTTAAAGCCGATTATCCGCAATTGCAATTGGATATTAATGATGAGAAAGCAGATCAATTGGGGGTTAACGTAAAAGATATCCTGCAAAGTATGCAAACTTATTTCGGTAGTGTGCAGGCATCAGATTTTAACCGCTTCGGGAAATATTACCGCGTGGTGGTTCAGGCTGATGTACAAGATCGTGCAGATCCATCAGCTATAGATCGTGTATTTGTGAAAAGCAATCGTGGTGAAATGGTGCCAATTAATACCCTGGTAAAACTGACCCGGATTTATGGTTCAGAAACTGCATCGAGGTATAATTTGTTCAACTCCATTTCGATAAATGCCATTCCTAAACCGGGCTTTAGTTCTGGTGATGCAATTAAAGCAATTGAAGAAGTGGCCGAGAAGCAGTTGCCAGATGGTTATAGTTATGAATTCTCTGGGCAAACACGTGAAGAAATCTCTTCTGGTGGGCAATCTACCGTGATTTTCTTGCTCTGTTTGGTATTCATTTACTTCTTGCTTTCTGCACAGTATGAAAGTTATATCTTGCCATTCGCAGTGCTTTTATCTATCCCTGCCGGAATATTTGGTGTATTTGTAGCGATTGGATTAACTGGAATTGTGAATAATATTTATGTGCAGGTGGCCTTGATTATGTTGATTGGTTTACTGGCTAAAAATGCGATTCTGATTGTCGAATTCGCCGTTCAGCGAAGAAAGGCTGGACAGCCTTTGGTTGCAGCTGCATTAGAGGCGGCAAAATTAAGGTTGCGCCCAATTATCATGACATCGCTCGCCTTTGTGGTTGGTTTGATCCCAATGATGGGGGCTACTGGTCCATCGGCACAAGGTAACCACTCGATTAGTATTGGTGCTGCCGGCGGGATGATCTCGGGTGTAATATTAGGTTTGTTTATCATCCCTGTATTATTTGTGATCTTCCAGGCTTTACAAGAAAAAATTTCAAAATCAAACGAGGTTTCTCATCATGAAGAACCTGTAAAAAATATAGTTTATGAAACGGTTTAATATATTTACTATTCTGCTGCTTGCTATGATATGGAGCGGATGTTCGGTTTCCCAAAATCTGGCTTTACCAGATAGTCTGGCGCCTAAAATGTTTAGAAATTCAGCACCTAAAGATTCTTCGAGTATTGGCGATTTGCCTCTCAAGAGTTTTATTAACGATCTTACCGTACAAAATTTAATTGATACGGCTTTGGTTCGCAATTATGATATGCAAATTGCATTGAAAAATATCGATGCTGCTGAAGTATTGTTTAAACAATCGAAACTTGGTTATTTACCAGAATTGAAGTTGCAGGTTACCGGTAGTTCAAGTCGCCCGTCTGACAATAGTTTAAACGGTCTAAGTTTAAATCAGTTTACAGGATCTACCCATATTGAAGATTACAATGCGAACCTCGGTGTGCTTTGGGAAGCAGATATCTGGGGAAAAATCCGCAATCAAAAAGCTGGCGCTTTAGCTAGTTTTTTGCAAACCGGAGAGGCAAGGAAAGCAATCCAAACCCGCTTAGTAGCTAATGTTGCCCAGGGTTATTATAATTTACTCATGCTCGATGCACAATTGGACATTGCAAAGAAAAACCTGATGCTGAATGATAGTACCTTAAGGATAATCAGATTACAGTTTGATGCCGGGCAGGTGACTTCGTTGGCTATACAACAAGCTGAAGCACAGCAATTAAATGCAGCTCAGTTGATTCCACGTTTGGAGCAAAATGTTGCCCTACAGGAAAATGCCTTGAGTGTGTTGATTGGGACGTTACCTAAGTCGATTATTCGCCTGAGCAGGTTAGATCAAATGACTATTCCGAAAGATTTAAATGCAGGTTTTCCTTCTGCTTTATTAAGCAGGAGGCCTGATATTAAATCTGCTGAGTTGGCTTTAAATGTAGCGAATGCAAAGGTTGGTGTAGCGAAAGCGAATTTATATCCTTCGTTGGTGATAACGGCCAGTGGTGGTATTAATTCATTTAAAGCGAGTAATTGGTTCAGTATGCCTGCATCTTTATTCGGGATCGTTTCTGGCGGTATTACACAGCCTATTTTTCAAAGAGGCCAATTAAAATCTAATTTAGCTTTAGCAAAAATAGACAGAGAGAAAACGGTAATTCAATTTCGTCAATCGGTAATTACTGCGGTAGGAGAGGTTTCGGATGAGTTAACTAAGGTTGAGAAATTAAAAACACAATATAGCATTGCTGAAAAAAGAGCACAGACTTTACAACAGGCTTCGAGAAATGCGAGTTTGTTGTTTAAAAGTGGTATGGCAAATTATTTAGAGGTGATTACGGCGCAAGGTAATTTATTGCAGAGCGAACTGGAGCTTACTACGATTAAAACGGAGCAGTTGAATGCTGTGGTTGGTTTGTATCGGTCGTTAGGTGGTGGTTGGAATTAAGGGATTTCCTTAATTTGTAAAACTTCGGTTGGTGGCTCACCAACCGAAGTTTTTTTTTAAAACGAACTTGTGTTTTGTATTGCGATTGCCATCAATGAACATATGGTGTGGTGGCTCACCAACCATTTTGTGTTTTATAATACATTCGCTATCAATGAATCCATGGTTGATGGCTCATCAACCAAATAAGGCCGTTTTTTTCGCTGCGCTGGCTTGCCTCGGCTGGCCGCCGAAGGGCTTTCTTCTTTTCCTTGATGAAAAGAAGCAAAAATCAAGGCTTGGATCTGATGTCGGATTAGCTCGTGGAAATTTGAATGGCGGTAGCGCAAGGGCTCGATTTGATTATAACAAAGATTTATTTTAGGAGCCGTTCGCGCTACCTTGGGTTGTGGGGGATTTGAACGTTGTTGCAAAAATTTCAACGGCTTCTCCTTCCATCATTTCCTATGCCGGAGAGCAGGGTAGAAATATCAGGGGGGCGATCGCTAGGTGCGAAGAATGTTTTTTTCTGCGATCTTTCCCTCCTTGGGAAAGGTGTTTTTAGGCGGATAGGGGCCTTTTCCGCTGCGCTGGCTTTCCTCGGCTGGCCGCCGAAGGGCTCTTACTTTTTTGCTTGATCAAAAAAGTAACAAAAAAATCAAGGCTTGGATCTGATGTCGGATTAGCTCGTCGAAATTTGAATGGCGGTAGCGCAAGGGCTCGATTTGTTTGTAATAAAGATTTATTTTAGGAGCCGTTCGCGCTACCTTGGGTTGCGGGGGATTTGAACGTTAGTGCAAAAATTTCAACGGCTTCTCCTTCCATCATTTCCTATGCCGGAGAGCAGGGTGGCAATAGAAGGATTGTCATCCAGAGCGCAAAGGATTCCTGCGTTTCTACACACCACTTTCATTCAGCACCGATCCCTTTTTCGCATTTGCATGAATGGCGGGTTAAAACGGTCGTCATCCTGAACTTGATTCAGGACCTAAAGAAAAACCGTTATTGTAGGGGCTTCATCTGCTGAAGCAATCTCCATTGAAGAATCTTCAAAATAGATTGCTTCGTCGTACCTCCTCGCAATGACGATTTTGCTAGTAGATTCGTCCTCCAGCATAATGCAAAGGTTGGTCCCGCAGATCTAAATGATTATCGCAGATTTTTGCCGCTCGCTTCTGCGGAAATCTTCTTAATCTGCGGGAAAATTATTTAAGCGAGCAAGGTGCCGATCGCGAGGTGCGAAGAATGCTTTTTTCTTGCGCTCTTTCCCTCCCGGGGAAAGGTGTTTTTAGGTTGGTAGGGGCCGTTTTTTCGCTGCGCTGGCTTGCCTCGGCTGGCCGCCGATGGGCTTTCTTCTTTTCCTTGATGAAAAGAAGCAAAAATCAAGGCTTGGATCTGATGTCGGATTAGCTCGTCGAAATTTGAATGGCGGTAGCGCAAGGGCTCGATTTGTTTGTAATAAAGATTTATTTTAGGAGCCGTTCGCGCTACCTTGGGTTTGAAGTATTTGAATGAGGGTGCAAAAATTTCAACGGCTTCTCCTTCCATCATTTCCTATGCCGGAGAGCAGGGTGGAAATAGCAGGATGCAGATTGCATGGTGCGAAGAATACTTTTTTTCTTGCGCCCTTTCCCTCCCGGGGAAAGGTGCCGCTAGGCGGATAGGGGCCGTTTTTTCCGCATAATTAATAAACCCCATAAGGTTTTTGAGGCCTCATGGGGTTTGAATTTCATGGTACGAAGAATCCTTTTTCTTTTGTTCTTTTCCTTTTGGTGGAAAGGTGCCGTTAGCAGATAGGGGTTTATGGTTTCTTGCCAATATTCACCCGGATATTTACTTCAAAATCGCCATCGGTATAACCACTAATTGCGGAAGTGGCTGTGTTGTAATAGGCCATGAAATATAATGATGATTTATAGTTCATGCCGAAACCAACCGTAACATTTTGTGTGTTGTGATACATGGCCATCGCAAATAATTTATCGCCGATAAAATTGGCATTTACGCCAGCATCCCAAAGGTTATCATAATTTTTGATGCCCCTGAAAACACCTTTTGGTTCTAAGCTTACTGCATTAATGCCTGATCCAAAATTAAACTTATAGCTTACTGCTGAATAGAAAGTGGGTTTATCAGCAAAGTTTAAATCATCATTTCGAAATACGGAACGCATGTTTGGAATGGCACCTTCTACAGTTAATGCGTTAGAGGTATAGGAAACGCCAAAATCGCCATCAAGATAATAACCACGATCGTTAAATCGGGCAATGGATGGATCGTTAATATCGCTATTGCGGACACTACTTAAATCTAGTTTATCCTGACTGGCGCCAAAAGATACCCCGAAATTTAACTGCTGGTTGTTGCTGCTTAACGGTAAATGATAAGCGAAGGTTCCAACAGCTTTAGTGCGCTGCATACCGCCGGATTTTTCGTTGTAAACATTTACGCCCCAACCTACTTTATTTACCTGCTGATCTAGCGTTATACTTTGCGTAATGGGTGCACCGGGAATGTTAGACCATTGTTTACGGAAGCTGCCGTTAATATTTAAACCTTCGTTAATACCCGCCATTGATGGATTAACCAGGTATTTGTTTTGGAAATACTGGGCATTTAATGGCAGAATTTGTGCCTTTGTAGTAGTTGAAAATAAAATGCTTGTGGCAAATAGAAACGTTACGCGACTTATTTGCTTTATGTTTTTTGTAATTGCTCTCATGTCTGTAATTAGTCTCTGATGATGTTAATGTATCCTTTAAATGTTTTAATCCCTGTTCCTAAATCGATGATGTAGTAATAGGTTCCTTCGGCAAGTGGACTTCCGTTAACGGTTCCATCCCAATCGTTTGCGTAACCTTGTCTGGTATATAAAATCCGCCCGGCTTTATCGAAAATCCTCAATGTGTTATTCGGATAGTAATCGATGTTTTTAACAATAAACTTATCGTTATAACCATCGCCATTTGGCGTTACCACAGTGCTTGCTTCTAGTTTATAATCATCAACCACTGTAATGGAAATAGTTTGATTACTTGAACATCCGCTGGCATTGGTTACGGTAACCTGATAAGTTCCGCTTTGTTTTGGCCTGATGGTGGCAGATGATGTTAATTGCCCACTGCTGATTTCGGCACCTGTCCAGCTATATTGTGAGCCACCCGTTGCGGTTAAAATAATTGCATCGCCTTTTGAAATAGATAAGCCTTTATCGCTGCTGATGTTAATTACAGGTAGTGGATTTACGGTAATGGTTGCATTTCCGGTTTGTGTTTGTGTTGCGAAAGCATCGGTTACGCTCACCAAATTATAAACAAACGTTCCTGTTGTATTGCTCGGAGCAGTTACCGTTGCGGTTGTAGCATTTGATGTTATCGTTCTGTTGCTTCCACCATTAATATTATACGTAAAGGTATAAGGTGCTGTTCCGGCTGAACCTGTAAAAGTGATTTGTGGTGAGTTGCTAAAATTACAAACAGCAGTGGTACCTGCAATGGTTGCTATTGGTAATGGACGAACGGTTACCGTTGCGGCCCCCGTTTGCGCCTGCCCACAATTTGCATCGGCTACATTTACTAAATTATAAACGAAGTTGCCTACAGCAGTTGTTGGTGCTGTAACGGTTGCCGTATTCCCGGTAGAAGTAACGGTTCTGTTTGTGCCTCCATTAATATTGTAGGTAAAAGTGTATGGGGCTGTTCCGTTTGCACCAGTGAAAGTAACCGTTGGTGCGGTAGCGTTTTGTGGCACAGCCGAAGTACCTGCAATGGTTGCTGTGGCCAGGGTTCTAACCGTTACCGTTGCCGTACTGGTTTGATTTTGCGCAGCATTGGCATCAGAAACCCTCAATAAATTGTAATTGAATGTTCCGGCGGTGTTTGCTGGTGCAGTAAGGGTAGCGGTAGTGTTTGAGCCGGTAGTAGTTAGGGTTTGGCTTGTTCCGCCGTTAATGTTGTAGGTGAAGGTGTAAGGCCCCGTACCGTTTCCACCTGTAAAGGTTACCATTGGTGCCGTACCATTTAAACATAAAGCGGTAGTGCCAGAAATGGTAGCTACCGGAATTGGGTTCACTTTTACTGTTGTTGCAACGTTTTGTGTTTGCGTGCTATAGGCATCTGTTATACTGGTTACGGTATATACAAATGTGCCAACTGTATTGGTGGGTGCACTTAAGTTTACCGCATTGGTATTTGATGTTGCAGTTAGCGTTGAGCCACCATTAATGTTATAGGTAAAGGTAAAAGGTGCTGTACCTGCTGATGCGGTAAAAGTAATTACTGGTGCAGTTGCATTTAAAGGCACTGAAATATTAGCACTGGCAACGGCCACTGGCATAGCATAAATGCGCAGGTTTGCTGGTTTATAGTTAATGGCGTAATTGGTGTTTAATGCCAATGTTCCCTGTATGATGGTATAATCGCCAGCGGTTTCTCCAGGATTTCTGGTTAAGGTACCTGTGAAAATATCAGCCCCTAAGAGTGCAGGCGCAGCTGTATAAGTAAAGGCTGGATCTACAGTAGCTTCTACTTTTGTTTTGGCATCGGCAGTTACTGTAATGGTTTTCGGTGCAATGGTTAAAACTTGTTGTTTCGCCACGGCGGGATTGAAAAATGTATCGCCTGCCTGGTTTGCGGTGATGGTTACGGTACCTGCTTTTACAATATGCACATCGTTATTGCTAATGGTTGCAATGTTGATGTCACTACTGGTGTAGGTGATGTTGATATTGGTATTATCGCTGGTTGCTCCAATAGGAAAATCAGGATCGCCATAGGTAACGGTTTTGGTAGGTACAAGGGTGATGGTTTGATTGCTTTTTACAGTTGCATCATCTCTGCTGTACCAGATTGGGGAAGTGATGATTCTGCTTCCATCTGCTTCTACAAGATCTGCATAATAATAGCCAGTGGCTAAGTTTGCCAATGCATTATCTGTATAGGTTAAACTGGCCGTAGTACTTGTGGTTAATTCTACAGGATTAACACCGCTGCCTGGCGTGCCGTAAAGAATTTTAATGCTTGTTACCGGGCTCGTGGTAATCGAATTTAATTCTATTAGTGGTGCGCCTGCGGTTTTAAAGTCGCTACCAACAGGTTGTTTATTAATGGTGAAAACGATTTTAGCTGCCGAATCTTGCGAAGCGTAAAAACGCATTTTCTTAATCGCATCGAGCAGGTCATTTTCGGTAAGGGCAGGAGCCATCACCACTAACCTGGCCCGGGTATGCCGGCCGAAAGTTAAATTGTGGTTATCATGATCTATACTGGCGCCCAGGTGATAACCTTTGGCCAGCATCCTGTTGTAATAACTCAGATAACTCATAGAACTGGCAGGATCTGAATAGGTGATGTTGGTTGAAAATGCAGGACCACTTTCTAGCGCCGTACCTACAATGGCACTATCTGCACTTAAATCGTAATTAGCCAAAATGTTATTGTAATCGGTTGTGTTGGGGTGAGCCAGGGTGGCTATTGCGTTTAAACCATGTCTGTTGATGATTCTGAATAATCCGGTAGTACCTGTGTAAACACTCTTTGGTACATAAATCTGATTTTCGCCGGGTTCCCAGCCTATTAATGAATCGATTCCGTAAACGATTACGTGTCCGCCGCCACTAATTACGCCCCATTCCATCCCGTGCATGGCTACGAAAGTAGATGTTGTTGCTCTTTTAGCAGCATCTATTCCGGGTTGCCAGCTGGCTAATGACATTCCTGCCTGTGTATGGTTATGCTCTGATATCCCCAGGAAATCTAAATTCATGGAATTTTTTGCAAATGCATAATCATCCTCTGGTTTCTTGGTTAAATCATCTTTATTTCCGTCTGAATAGCTACTGTGGCTATGTAAGTTGCCATAATAGAAATTGAGTTTGTTTACATCTAACACTCCGGTTTTCAGATTGCCTAAAAGGGGTTGCGTAGTGAGGTACAATGGGCCGCCGCTGCAAGCGCTGTTTATTGAATAGATAAAGAAGTAATAGTTGGTATTTTGCGATAAACCATTTCTAATAAACGTGCCGCCGGTTCCTCTTTTTACTACGATACCGCCGCCCAATTGGTCGCCAATATTATAGGTGGTTTGATTAACTGGCGAAGCTGTTAAGGCGTTGCTGGTACTCATCACCACCAGGTGTTCATCCGCGCCATTTGCAGGTGTAAATGCACCCTGAATAAAATTATAGTTGGATGAAGTGATAATGAAGTTTGTTGGCTGAGCTACAGGAGTGGCACATGGTAATAAGGCTTTAGTGGCCTGGCTGGCACTAAGGATGCCTGTTGTAAAGTATTTTGGACCGCCAGTACAGGAAATGTTATTTAGCGGGATAATGAAATAGGTATAGTTGGTTGCATCTGCCAAGCCATTATCGGTAAATACATTCGTTACAATTCTATTTGCCACAATGCCTCCGCCGAAAGGCGTACCTACGTTATAAACTGTTCCATCAGCTGGTAAAGCGGTTAAAGTATTGTTCAGGCTTCTGATAATCAGGTATTCATTGGCATCTGTAGATCTGGTGAAACCTGCAGAAATGCTGTTGGTGGTTACACTGTTAAATGTTAATGCAGTTGCTGGTGTTGATGGTGCAGCACAAACAGGTAAATTTGGCGGGAAATGAACGCCTAAACGGTTTGCATCGTCATCATCAATTGCATTTTGAACCAAAGCCATTGTTGTTCTGGTCCAGTCTTCATCAGTATAAGTAGGGCTGGGTGCCGTTACATTTAAACTTCTTACGTAAGATACATCCTTTGCGTTAACGCCTTGGCCAAAGGCATCAATAATATTATTGTTTGCATCTAGCAAGGCTACACCATCATTTCCATTAAAATTAATTACCGTATTGCTGTTGAGTATGGCGCTGGCAGGGGTTAAATAAGGAATTTCGGTATTGCTATTTCCGGTGTTACCCAACAATACCGAACCGCGGGCAGGAATAGTAAAGTTTAAATTAACAATTTGAGAGGGGGCTCCAGTGATGTTGATTGTTCCGGCATCGCCAGAAATATTGTATAAAGCCAGTTTTAATTGTGGCGAAGCCGTATTAATGGGCGCATTGCTTAAGTTGGTTAATTCAATCCATTTATTTACCGAAGTGCCTTCATAATACTGACTGATGATGATCGGTGCACTCACTAAAGGTGGATTTGCGGTTGTTCCATCTACAGTTGCAACAGTGGTTTGTAAATTACCGGCAACATCCTGAGCCACTGTATAGAATGTATAAGTTGTGCCAGCTGTTAAGCCTGTTACGGTAGCTGAAGCATCTACATTTGCGGTGTTTGCGAATGAACCTGATTTAAAGGCTGCAACTCCGGTTGCATCTAATCCGGCTTTTACCTGGGCGGCTGTTGGAGCAGTTGCACCCGAGGTGAGTAAAACGTAGTAGCTTGTTCCGGCCTCGCTAATGTTATTGACTAAATTGATGGTAGTGAGGGTGGCGTTAGTGGTTTTCGGATAACTGGCTGTGGTAACTGGCGGAGTAACATCTCCGGCTACACCTGTGCCCGTCAAAGCTATATTAATTAAAGTTGCACCTATACTAGATACCGTTACATTGCCAGATGATGCACCTATTACTGTAGGGTTATACCGAACATAAACAGTTGGCGTTAACGAAATTTCTGCAGGTGTAAAAGCGATTGTGTTGGTAAAAGTGCTATTGTCTTTTGATACGGAGAAAGGTAATGATGTACTGATATTGGTGTTTGCAGTAGTATTCGTACCTTTTGCTGTAAAACTCTGTACAGCAGAACTGGTAGCGATAGTTTGGCTCCCGAAGGATAAACTTGCTGTTGATGCGGTTAGCGCAGGAGTTGTAACGCCTCCACCCGAAGTGAAAGATAAATTAAAATTATCTATACCTGTAGAAGGGCGATTCCCTGCGCCTGTGGTGTTAAGAATGGTTACGATTCTGATCCAAACCGTGTTTGCATTGTTATCTAAGGCTGTTCCGAAATCAACATTAACCGTGTTATTGGAAAATGAAGTATTCCCTGTAGTTAATGTTCCGGTAGTGGTTGCTGCAGTAAATGTAGTTGGTGCAGCACCAAAGCCATAATCTACCCTCCAGGTGGCCTGTCTTGGTGATCCGGCATCTAAAGATTGTAAGTTAAAGCTTAGTTTTAAGCCCGTTTTACCAGTAGTGTTGGCCAGTTGAAAAACAAAAGCCCCATTTGGATCTCCTACACCTCCGGTTTGCCTTAAGCCCAAAGCACGATCTGTAGCTGAACTTTGTGCTACTGTGGTTGCTGTGGCCCCGGCTGTTGCTGAAGCGAAATTTTTAAAGGCGCCTGTTGCATTGTTCCATGCAGTAGCGGCTGTTGTAAATGCTGCAGTTGTACCCAACGCAGTGGCTGTTGCACCTGTTCTCACGGAGAAACCAGCTGGAAGCGTGGTGCCGATTCCGTCAAAATTTTCGAGATAGGGCGAAGTGTTGAGTGTTACCTGAGCGAATAATCTGCCCGCAATCAGGAACAAGAGGGATAAAAGTAGAAGTTTTTTCATACAGTTTTATAGGGATGATAATGGTCTCCTTCTTCAGACAAGTTGAGAGACGCGACAATGAAATCTTTATTCAGTATTTTAACTTACATGCGTAAAGCTTACCGATTAATAGCGTTAAGGGTGATTGTTGGATCATTCGAATATCCATAGCAAGATAATCCCACTCAAAGGTTTATCATTTTGCCTGAATAAGTGGGAAATTGAATCGCACAGCGAAACAATTTAGCTGGAAAAGCAGCTTATTGAAGTAGATTTTTTTGCATATGGGATGTTTAGGATGTAAAAATAGGGTTCGGATATTAATTTAATATTGAGGGGATGTTAAATTAGTTGTGTTCGGTAATCAATGATAGTTAGCCATTGATGATTTAAATTTAGTTAATTATCAGAATATTAACTGGGATGTTGGTAAGTTTAGTGGTTAATAAATGATTGAATGGGAGAATTAATGAATTAGAGAATGATTGAATTATAGAGTGATTGAATGAGAGAATGGGTGGATTATAAAGTTATTGAATGTGTAAATGGGCTAGGTGCTTAAAGAAAATCTTCAATATTTCCTTTTCCTTCACGAATTACTTCAAATTCGCCGCTGGTACAATCTATAACGGTTGATGCTTCATTATCTCCGAAGCCGCCATCAATCACTAAATCAACTAAATTTTCATATTTTTCGTGAATCAATTCCGGATCGGTTGAGTATTCAATTACGTCATCGTCATCTTTAATTGAGGTAGATAAGATTGGGTTACCTAATTCTTTTACAATACACCTGGCGATATTATTATCAGGTACACGAATACCCACTGTTTTTTTATTAGAACTTAATAATTTAGGGACATTATTATTAGCATCGAAAATAAAGGTGAAAGGACCTGGTAATGCTTTTTTTAATACCCTGAAAGTGGTGTTATCAATAGGTTTAATATAATCTGAAATGTGCTTTAAATCATGGCAGATGAACGAAAAATTAGCCTTCTCTGGCTTAATGCCGCGAATACGGGCAATTTTTTCGATGGCTTTTGGGTTGGTAATGTCGCAGCCTAATCCATAAATGGTATCAGTAGGATAGATAATTAATCCGCCTTTTTTTAATACTTCTACCACCTGTTGAATGGCTTTTTCGTTAGGGTTCTCTGGATAGATTTTAATAAGCATAGCGTAAAATTAACAATTTAATGGTGTTGGTTGTTTAAATCATTATAAATTCATAAGAATTTCAAATATGTACAAATTGTTGTACAGTTGTTTTATTATTTTTAATTTTGGTTATTATTAAAAAGTTGCAAAATGGAAATTACCAATTATACCTCTTTTAGGCAAAGTTTAAAGTTCTACTTAGATAAAGTTTTTTCGGATCATACACCGTTATTTGTTACCCGGGCAAAGGGTGAAGATGTTGTTGTTCTTTCTAAAGCTGATTATGATAGTATGCAAGAAACTTTTTACTTATTAAAGAGCTCTAAAAATGCACTTAGATTGGAACAAGGTTTAAAAGATTATGAAAAGGGTTTAGCGAAAGAGCAAGATCTGATTGATCATGACTAAACTATTTCTTGAAGTGGCGTGGGAGGATTATCTCTATTGGCAAACGGTTGATAAATCGATTGTAAAAAAAATCAATACCTTATTGAAAGAAATTGAGCGTACGCCCTTTGAAGGGACAGGGAAACCCGAGCCATTAAAACACCAATATTCAGGCTGGTGGTCTCGAAGAATAAATTTAGAACACAGATTGGTTTACAAGGTAGAAAATTCAGCGATCATTATTCTGCAATGTAGGTATCATACATAAATAACAACAAAACATGAGAAAAGCATTCGTGGCAATTGCCGCATTTTTAATCGCCCTAACCATCATGCTGGGCTTATACCATCCTTTTTTATGGTGGACATTCCTTTTTACAGGACCATTTGTAATCCTCGGGGTTTATGATCTTTATCAACCTAAACACAGTATAGTACGGAACTATCCGGTATTCGGTCGTTTAAGGTATTTTATGGAAGAATTAAGACCAAAGGTTTACCAGTACTTTGTAGAAAGTGATACCAATGGTACGCCATATAGCAGACTAAATCGTTCCTTAATTTATCAAAGAGCCAAAACGGATAACGATACCATTCCGTTTGGAACACAGTTAAATGTATACGAAAATGGTTATGAATGGTTGAGTCATAGCATCGCGGCGATTTCTCATCACGAATTAAATTTAGATCCCCGTGTAATTATTGGCGGTCCGGGTTG
The DNA here is from genome assembly GCF_048515415.1 of Pedobacter sp. N23S346. Lineage (NCBI taxonomy): Bacteria > Pseudomonadati > Bacteroidota > Sphingobacteriia > Sphingobacteriales > Sphingobacteriaceae > Pedobacter > Pedobacter sp. N23S346. The sequence continues at coordinate 124,703 of NZ_JBLYEE010000010.1, read as the reverse complement.
TACGAAACCATATTCTGCCAGTATTTATAATATCTCTGCTATGAGTTTTGGATCGTTGAGTCAGAATGCTATTCTGTCTTTAAACGGTGGTGCGAAAATGGGCAACTTTGCACATAACACCGGTGAAGGTGGAATTAGCGACTATCACCGTAAACCAGGTGGCGATTTAATCTGGCAAATTGGAACGGGTTATTTTGGTTGTCGTAATGATGATGGAACTTTTAACTACGATGCTTACGGTGAGCGTGCCCATGCAGATCAGGTAAAAATGATTGAAATTAAGCTGTCTCAAGGTGCTAAGCCTGGCCATGGCGGGATGTTGCCAGCTAAAAAGGTTACCGCAGAAGTTGCGCGAATCCGCTTGGTGCCGGAAGGGAAAGATGTATTGTCTCCGCCAGCACACTCTGCATTTAATACGCCAATTGGTTTGTTGGAGTTTGTGAAGAAGCTGCGGGATTTATCTGGCGGAAAACCTGTAGGTTTTAAGTTGTGTATTGGTAGAAAAAGTGAATTTTATGCCATTTGCAAAGCGATGATTGAAACGGGTATTTATCCTGATTTTATTACTGTAGATGGGGGAGAAGGTGGAACGGGTGCAGCACCGCAGGAGTTTTCTAACTCTGTGGGCATGCCACTGCGTGAAGGTGTTGCCTTTGTGTATGATGTATTGAATGGTTTTGATTTAAAGAAACACATTAAAATAATTGCTTCGGGTAAGGTGGCTACTGGTTTCGATTTGGTGAAAAATATTGCTTTAGGAGCTGATTTATGTAATGCGGCCCGCGGGATGATGTTTGCCTTAGGTTGTATCCAGGCGCTGGAATGTAATAGCAATACCTGCCCAACGGGGGTTGCTACTCAAGATCAAAGTTTAATGAAGGGTTTAGTGGTGGAGGATAAAACGGTTCGGGTGAAAAATTTCCATAACCTTACTGTTGCAAGTGCTGTGGAACTATTGGGGGCTGCGGGTTTACGTGAGCCACATCAACTAAGCAGGGCTTATATTAACCGGAGGGTAAGCTCTAGCGTAATGCAATCTTACCTGGAGAGTTTCCCCTATATCCCTGCCGGAAGTTTATTGCAAACACCATATCCAACCCGTTTTGAACTGGGGATGGCTTTGAGTACGGCGACAACCTTTGCGCCAACAGATTATAAGGTTTCTGCTGTTGATTATCAGCATGCTAATCCATATAGCGATACCATGCATGATGATGGGATTTAAGATCTTTCTTATATGAGAAAGCCCTGTAAGTTGCAAGATTTACAGGGCTTTTTTATTTGTACCCTCGAAATGGCGAGTGTGTTCGTTTAGCGCCAAAATCTGGTTGTAGCGTCTCGCTACGACTAAACGTATATAGCGATCGCATTAAGATTGCTTCGTCCCTCCAATGACGACAGGGTTAGGGTAGCGCCATATTTTTAAACGCCGAGCAATGACCGTAAATCAACTTACGAAGTTTAGTTGACCTGTGCGACTGAAAACTTCGTCAGTTTAAAACCGTAGTTTCATAACCAGCAATAAGGTTGCCACGAAACGGAGAAAAACCGTTTCTCGCAATGACGACCGACTTAGTTTAGCGCGAAAACCTGATTGTAGCATCTCGCTACGACTAAACGCATATAGCGATCTCATTAAGGTTGCTTTGTTCCTTGCAATGACGAGCGTGTTAGTTTAGCGAGTTAATTTCTCTTCTCCATGAACGTCCTTGCGAGAATATTCTACGATCCTTCATCGGTAATATTCGTGGCAATCTCCTATTTGATTAAATTCATAGATTTTACTGTTTTTAATAAAAAAAAGCATGTCTAAGGGTGGCTACGTCTATATTTTAACTAATCAGTATGATGCAATTTTATATACTGGCGTAACTTCTGAATTAAGAAATAGAACTTGGCAACATAAAAATAATTATTACCCAGATAGTTTTACTTCAAAATATAAATGTTATAAATTAGTTTTTTACATTTTTTTTGAAAGTATTGGTGAAGCAATTACCGAAGAAAAAAGAATAAAGGCAGGGAAGAGACAAAACAAAATTGACTTGATTAATAAGTTAAATCCGCAATGGAAAGATTTATATGATTTGATTGAGGAATAGCAACTGCTTTTAGCAGCAATGAGGTTGCCACGAAACGGAGAAAAGCCGTTTCTCGCAATGACGACCATGTTAGTTTAGCGCCAAAACCTGATTGTAGTGTCAAAATCTGATTGTAGCGTTTCGCTACGACTAAACGCATATAGCGATCGCATTAAGGTTGCTTCGTTCCTTGCAATGACAGCAGGATTAGGGTAGCGCCATATTTTTAAACGCCGAGCAATGACCGTAAATCAACTTACGAAGTTTAGTTGGCTTGTGCGACGGAAAACTTCGTCAGTTTAAAACCGGAGTTTCTCTCCCTCTAGCGTCCTTGCGAGAATATTCTACGATCCTTCATCGGTAATATTCGTGGCAATCTCCTATTTGATTAATGCCAGGATATAACATATTATTGTTGGCTACCAATAACAAAATAAGGGGTCAGGTTCTTGAAAAACCTGACCCCTTTAGTTTAGCAATTTGTTTTACTTAAACCTTAAACCTTAAACCTTAAACCCTTCTTAAAACTCTGCGTTTTTAGGGAATCTCGGGAAGGCAATTACATCACGGATGTTTGTCATTCCGGTTACGAACAATACTAAACGTTCGAAACCTAAACCGAAACCTGCATGTGGTGCTGTTCCGAAACGGCGGGTATCTAAATACCACCAAAGTTCATCCTGAGGAATGTTTAATTCTTCCATTCGTTTAGTTAAACGATCCAGGCGTTCTTCACGTTGAGAACCACCGATCATTTCGCCGATCCCAGGAAACAAAATATCCATTGCGGCAACAGTTTGTCTGCCTTCGGCATCTGGTTCATTTTGGCGCATGTAGAACGATTTAATATCTGCCGGATAATCTGTTAAAATTACAGGCTTTTTGAAGTGCTTTTCTACCAGGAAACGCTCGTGTTCACTTTGTAAATCTGCTCCCCACTCATCAATCAGATATTTGAATTGTTTTTTCTGGTTTGGCTTGGATGATTTTAAAATTTTGATGGCTTCCGTATAAGTTAAGCGTTCAAAATCATTGGCTAAGCAGAAATCTAATTTTTCTAATAAAGAGAACTCGCTGCGCTCATTCTGAGGTTTCTGTTTATCTTCTTCCGCTAAGCGTGTATTTAAGAATTCCAATTCATCTTTGCAGTTGTCTAAAGCATATTTAATTACATACTTCATCATGTCTTCTGCCAGCTGCATGTTATCCTCTAAATCAGCAAAGGCAAATTCAGGTTCAACCATCCAAAATTCGGCCAGGTGACGGGTAGTATTAGAGTTTTCAGCCCTGAATGTCGGACCAAAAGTGTAAATCTTTCCAAAAGCCATTGCTGCCAGCTCACCTTCTAATTGTCCGGAAACGGTTAAGTTGGTTGCGCGTGCGAAGAAATCTTGTGAAAAATCTACTTTTCCATCTTCAGTACGCGGTGTATTGTCAAAATCTAAAGTAGTTACTTTAAACATTTCACCCGCACCTTCTGCATCACTTGCTGTAATAACCGGCGTATGCATGTATACGAAACCGCGCTCATTATAGAACTGGTGGATGGCAAAAGCCAATGCATGGCGAACCTTGAAAACCGCATTGAAAGTATTGGTGCGGAAACGCAGGTGTGCAATTTCACGTAAGAATTCTAAACTGTGTTTCTTAGGTTGTAAAGGGAATTTTTCGGGATCGCTATCACCTAAAATTTCCACAGTTGTTGCCTTAATTTCTACCGTTTGGCCTTTTCCTAACGATTCTACTAAACTTCCGGTTGCAGAAATGGCAGCGCCGGTAGTGATTCTTTTTAACAGCTCATCTGGTAAATTATTAAAATCGATCACTACCTGGATATTGCTCATGCAACTTCCATCATTTAAAGCGATAAACTGATTATTGCGGAATGTTCTTACCCATCCCATAACCGTTACTTCTGTGCCAAATGCAGTCGATTTTAATAAATCTTTAATTTGCTGTCTCTTAATCATATTGTTATTTGTAAAAGGCGCAAATTTAGGAAAAAAAAGTATATCAGCTGTCAGTTTTCAATTTGTAGTTTGCAGTTTTGAAATGATCACTGAAAACCGCGAAGTGAATTAACAAATTGTAATCTGATGAATATTTGGAAATAGTCTGTGATTTTCTGCGCTGAATTGAAAATTAGACGAATCATCACCGGATGAATACTGGCAAACAGACTATATATACCTAATTAGTTTCCTTTAGAACTGAGAACTCTGAGCTAAACGATTAGTCATCGGATGAATAATGGCAAACAGGCTATATTCACGATTAGTCATCGGATGAATACTAGCAAACAGGCTATATTCATCCGATGACTTAGAACGCGAACTGAAAACTACCTACTGCTGCTGTTGTTGTTGCATCGCTTCCATATATTGCTGATAACTATTCTGCTTTCTAACATTCGCTGTCGAGATACCTGAAGGTTTCGTATAGTTAACCTCTTTGGGCTGGAAATAATTTTCATTATCGTTAAAGTCCTCATCATTATAGCCCACAGAAACATTTACTTCCATCAGGTGTTCAAAACCACCTTTATAAACGCCCTTAACAGGAGAGCAATCAGCAAAATTTCTGCCTATGGCTAAACGCACATGCTTTTCATTAGCGATACAGTTATTGGTTGGATCAAGGCCCAGCCAGCCATATTCAGGTAAATAAGCTTCGGCCCAGGCATGTGTTGCGCCTTCGCCACGCATGCCATCTTGATTGGGGCAGATGTACCCGCTTACGTATCTGGCCGGAATCCCCGTTAAGCGTAACATTGCTGTGAGTACATGTGCAAAATCCTGACAAACACCAGCCTTTAGCTTTAATATTTCATCAATGGTGGTATCAACTGCAGTTATTCCTTTAATATATTCGTAATTGCTGAATACGTGTGCACAATATTTTATAGCTGTTTGATAGGGTGTATCCTCAATGGTTTTTATTGCCTGTGCAGTTTCTTTTAATTGCATCATGCCTTCGAAAGACTCCTGCCTTAGGAAATCAATATAGAGTACTTCATATTTTATCGCATCTAAACTATTCCATTGCTCGCGGCTAAACATATCATCCTGTGGAAGTGGTTTTGGAAAAGTTTCTACACTTACTTTAGAGAATATTTTTAACTGTGTATGCGGTTCATTTTGGGTAAATGTGCCCACCTCGTTTCCATAATAATCTATAAAAATTTCAATATCAGGACTTCCGGAGATATTTAAATCATGTTTTACCACTTTCTGGAAATCATCTTTTATCGGGAATAAAATAATCTGGTTCGCGCTATCCCTGATCGGAGATTCATATTTATAATTGGTAATGTGTTTTATTTTAAAGATTGGCATCGTATTGCTGATTAAGTAGGGTGTTTATCAATTTTAACGCATTATGAATTTGCAAAATAATATTCATTAAGCAGGTTACCGATACCAAAAAGTTCGGTTTTAATTTCTGTTAAATAATGATGAAGCTGATCTTCTTCCATGGTATTTACCGAACTATAGGTAATCATGCTTTTCAATCTTCCAATTTTAAAAGAAAGATTATTATAGTCTTCAATATTGCTCTCACTTTTTAACCGACTAAAATAACGTTCGATATTATTCATGGAATAAAGAGCAGATCTGGGGAAATCGTTATTTAGCATCACCAATTCGATGATGTTTTTGGCATCAAAACCTTGTCTGTAAGTTTTAAGGTATAATTCATAGCCACCTAAAGAAAGCAACAGGTGTTTCCAGTAAGCGATATCGGTAAGCAAATCCGGATTGGTACTGATGGAACTGAATTTGATATCCAGGATATCTATCGATTGAATACTCCGTTCTAAATGCTTGCCAATTTTCATAAAGCTTCTGCTTTCACCACGCTCCATGGCGCTATCTGCCGTGCCGTGATAGAGCATCACTTGTTTAATTAAAATATCTAAAGCGGTAATGGGATCATCTTCCTGCACGTACCACAATAATTTTTCATCTTTAACAGTGTGATAATACTCATTCAGGCATTGCCACAAATCTTTCGGAATATGTTCCTGTACACTTCGGGCATTTTCCCTGGCCAGGGTTACGATATTTAAAATCGAATTGGGGTTATCTTTATTTAACAGCAAATATTCAATTACCGCCCTGCTATCATGCTGAATGTTTAAGAGTTCATTTTCGTCATCGGAAGAAAAAATTCTGATCACTGGTTTCCAGGTAAATTCCTGAATGGTATCTTGCGATGAGGCATAATTTATTTTTAACATGCGAAGCATACCATCACTACGTTCTACATATCTGCTTAGCCAATACAGGCTTGATGCTACTCTACTTAACATATGGTTATTTTAGGAAGTTAAAACCCAGGTATCTTTACTGCCTCCGCCTTGCGAACTGTTTACTACAAGTGATCCCTCTTTCAAGGCTACGCGGGTTAATCCGCCAGGAACAATTGAAATGCCATCCGGCCCGTTTAAGGCAAAAGGCCTGAGGTCGATTCTTCGCGGTGCCAGTTTTCCGTTAATAAAGCATGGGGCAGAAGAAAGGCTAATGGTGGGCTGTGCAATAAAGTTTCTTGGATCTTTTAAAATTTCTATTTTATATTCTTCAATCTCCTGTTCTGATGCCGCATGTCCCATCAACATGCCGTAGCCGCCGCTACCATTGGTTTTTTTTACCACCATGGTATTGATGTTTGCAAAAACATAATCGAGTTCATCGCGATTGCTTAATTGATAAGTTGGAACATTTTTTAAGATCGGCTCTTCGTTCAGGTAATACTTAATCATATCTGGAACGTAGGTGTAAACCGCTTTATCATCAGCAACACCATTTCCTACGGCATTTACAATGGCCACATTTCCTTTTCGGTAGGCGCCCATTAAACCGGCAACCCCTAAAACACTATTGGGGTTGAATACCAACGGATCAATATAGTCATCATCAACACGGCGATAAATTACATCAACTTGTTGCAAACCAGTAGTGGTTTTCATAAAAACTTTATGATTTTGAACAACCAAATCCCGTCCCTCAACCAATTCAACACCCATTAGACGGGCTAAAGTGGTATGTTCATAATAAGCCGAATTGTACATTCCGGGACTAAGGAGTACAATTGTTGGATTAGAAACGGCTCTAGGCGATAGTGCCATTAAATTTTTATATAATATGGCAGGATATTCTGTTACACTTCTTACGCCGCATTGCGGGATTAAATCAGGGAATAACCTTTTAGTAATTTCCCGATTCTCGAGCATATAACTTACGCCGGATGGTGTTCGGAGATTATCTTCCAGTACATAGAAGGTGCCGTCATGATCACGAATCAGGTCTATGCCAGCGATATGAATGTAAATATCGTGCAGTACGTTTACGTGATGCATCTCCCGTAAAAAATGAGGACAAGAGTAAATTACGTTAATGGGTACAATTTGATCTTTCAGAATAAACTGATTGCTGTACACATCTTTTAAAAAGAGATTTAATGCCTTAAGTCGTTGTGTGATTCCTTTTTCTATAAATGCCCATTCGCTGGAGGTGATAATGCGTGGAATGATATCGAAAGGGAAAATTTTTTCGATACCCTCACCACTATCGTAAACGGTAAAGGTAATTCCCTGGCTCATAAAGAGTTTTTTTGCCAACTCTTCCTTTTTGTTTAAGTTTTCAAGAGACTCTTTTGAGAAATTTTTAATAAAGTTTTGATAGTGATTTCTATAGTTTTCACTATTAAGAAACATTTCATCATAAGTATTTGGGTGATTTAAGTAATTTTTTATAAAATTTTCTATCATTTGACTTAAATATTTCCTTAAAGTATGATTTTGTATTCAAAAAAATGATTTTAATTGTAAAAAATTATTAATACATGTTTTTTTTGCTGCTATATTTAATTTTATAATGATGTAATTAATCATTTTTTGGGTTTTTTATAAAATATTATATCTTTTTTATAAAAATTGCTTGCTTAAATGGAAATTTTTAGTACTTTTGTGATGCTCGTTAATTATTATTATATATTTGGTTTAAAAAAAGCGCTGGCAACGGCGCTTTTTTTACAAAATTCAAGAGACTTATTCATAATCAACATAAACTAAACAACCTAAACTAAAAGAAGCTTCCCTGGTACAACCTTGGAAGCTTTCTTTTTTTATAGTCTTTTAAGATTGTCTCACCAGTCAAGCTAAATTTGATCTTGCCAATTGTGAATTTATAGGCGTGAGTTTTTCTGTTGGAGACACGGTTAGGTACCAACCTTTAGATGAGGCAGGTTAGATTTCTTCACCTTTAGGCGTTATTTGGGTTAAATAAAGCTTGAGGAAGCTCTTCTTGGTTCCGCCTTTTGAGGATAAGTTTGAAGGATTCAGAAATCATTCTGCACAAAAAAAGCTATCTTAATTTTCATCAAGATAGCTTTCAATATATGTTTTGTTAGTTATTAACTAGTCTTCAGAATAGGTGATGTCATTAACGTGTTTGTCAATTTCCCATCTTCCAGTTCCTTCTTCGCCAATTACTTCGAACAATTCTAATGCACGGCGAGCTTTGTATTCTTCTTCACGTTGTTCTTTCAAGAACCAGTTTAAGAATTCCATGGTAACGAAATCCTGTTCTTTCAAACATCTGGATGCTAAATTTTTAAAGCTTTGCGTAATAGCAATTTCTGCTTCTAATGCATCTTCGAATACTTCTCTGAAACCTGCAAAATCTGATTTAATACCTGTTACCTCTGGAGAAATCGCATTTCCACCCATATCTAACACGTATTTGAACAATTTTAACTGATGGGCTCTTTCTTCTTCAGATTGCTTAGTGAAATAATCTGCTGAGAAGTCATAACCATTTTGGTTACACCAAGATGCCATTGATAAATATAGTGATGAAGAGTGTGCCTCTTTTTTAATCTGCTGATTTAAAAGTGTTTCAATATCCTGAGATATTAAACATTTAATACGCATTAAATCTTTCATAATTTTTGTGCTTTAATAACAATACAAATGTAACACAGAATTGTTCATAATTGTAAATTATTTGCTATATGAAATTAGTCTAAATTGCTGACGGGTAGGTATTTATAATGAGTTTAAATAAAGGCGGGTTGGTGTTTGGAGTTGAGCGCTTGGAATTGAACGTTTGGCGTTTGGTGTCTGGGATTGAAAGTCAGGAGTTTGAGGTTTGGGATGATGACTTATACAAGAACAAAGGGGACACGGTATGGTGGTTAAAGATTAAAAATCAGAACAGCATTTATCAATTAAATCACTAAGGAAGTTTGGCGTTGAAAGTTGGGCTTATGATTAATAAAAGAAAGGAGGGAATGCAGCTGCAAGATGATGGTAGAGATTGAAAAAAGTAAAACGCTAACCCTTTAAATACCTAACCCTCTAATCATTAATTAATAAACCAGTCTGTATAAGCAATCACTGATCAAATGATTTAAGTTTAACATGGTAAACGTTCCTTCAAATAAATCTTTCAGTGCAATGATTTCTAAGGCACTCAATAAGTAGATATGTTCGCAACCATTAAAGGTTACCAATTCAAAATCGGCTTTTTGAGTATTCAACAGCAATGCTTCAATATCGATTTCCTCAATTACTTTTCTTAGCTTCTGAAGTGATAAGCAATTGTAGCGGGCAAACTTACCGCCAAAATCTACATAAAAGCAATTTAATCTATCGGATTGATAAACAGCGCCTTCATTGTTTGAGAACACGTTAATTAATTCATTAATATCGATACAAGCTTTTTCCATCTCATGCGAAATTGATCATTATTTAGATTAAATACAAATAAAAATGTAAATTAATTTTGATGAAAGTCATGATCAATAAAATCTAAATCAGTTAAAAACTTTGATTTCAGTCATTAACTCAGGATTTGTTATTCCTTATAATATTATTTAGAATGATTATAAATTATGTGTACATTTGAAGAGATTAAATTCAGTTACAACTAAGCTCTATCGCCATGATTGTTAGTGCCAGAATAGAACACCATCAGGATTTTCTTTTTAAGGAAGAGATACCTGACAAATATATAGCCGCGCATCGACTGTCTGAAAAAGTATTATCCATTAAAGAAACCCCTGCCGATATTCAAAATTATCAGTTATCTACAAACGGGCTTTTTCTTATTTACTCTGAAATGCGATTTGAAAAACCCACCCGCATACTTACAGAAATTAATGGAGAAGCCATTACCAGTCAGTTTATACTAACTAAGGAAGTTAATATTCCAGATAAAAAACAAAAGAGATATGGCTCTAGCAGGCATAATATCCGCTATATACCTTCATCAAAGCAGGCTTATGAGGTAAAACCAGATATTGATTTTATTTATTTCCTGATCGTACTCTCCAAAGATTATTACCTTAATCTGGTTGATTTGTATTCTCCTCTGCATGAGCATTTTGTTCAGGAAATGCAGAAAGGTAAAACCACTTCTTTTGGAGAAGAGGATCTGTTTGCCACGCATGAAATGCGTCATACGATCGAAGCCATCCGTTCTTCAAGACAAGAGGGGGAACTTAAAAGGCTTTTTACCGATGCCAGGATTACCGAGTTGATTCTGTATCAGCTGGAGCAGTTTAGCCAGTTTGCAGAAACCGGAAAAGAAGATCTGATTGAACGTGATATTCCAAAACTAGAAGAAGCCAGGGAAATTCTCGAACAGCAATACATTGCTCCACCAACACATAAACAACTTTCTAAAATGGTATTGCTTAATGAGTTTAAGCTGAGAAATGGATTTAAAAAGTATTTCGGGAGTACAATATATGATTATATCACAAGGCTTAGAATGGAAAGTGCCAAGCGAATGATTATAGAAGAAAGAAAAAACATGTACGAGGTGGGTATACAGGTTGGCTTTAAGCATCAGGCAAGTTTTACCAATGCGTTCAAAAAATATTACGGAATTCTCCCTAGTGATATTAGGGTTTGATTTTAAGCGTTGACTTGCGAAGTTTAGCAGGACCGTGTGATGGAAAAACTTCGCCAGTCTGCATGGATAGCTCTTTAAAACTGACGAAATTCTGCTGCGCTCAGTCCTTTGAAATTTCGTAAGTTGAAACATTGACTTGCGAAGTTTAGCGGGCAGTGTGATGGAAAAACTTCGCCAGTCTGCATGGATAGCTCATTAAAACTGACAAAATTCTGCTGCGCTCAGCCCTTTGAAATTTCGTAAGTTGAAATATTGACTTACGAAGTTTAGCGAGATAGCGTGATGGAAAAGCTTCGCCAGTCTGAATAGATTGCTGATTAAACTGACGAAATTCTGCTGCGCTCAGCCTTTTGAAATTTGATAAGTTGAAGTGTCGACTTGCGAAGTTTAGCAGGCAGTGTGATGGAAAAACTTCGCCAGTCTGCATGGATAGCTCATTAAAACTGGCGAAATTCTGCTGCGCTCAGCCCTTTGAAATTTCGTAAGTTGAAGCGTTGATTCGCGAAATTCTGCTATACTTACCCATTTGAAACTTGATAAGTTAATTTTTTTAGTTGCTCATTGAAGAGAACGCTTTCTCTTACACTCATTTCCGTTAGTTTTTCCGAGTCTGATCCATTTTCTTCTGTTTTTGTGAAATTTGTATTGAAGGTGTCGGCATCCAGAATAATTTCTTTGGGCACTACAATTGTTTTTAAACTTCTTAAATCGGTATGGGTTAATGCATGTACAGAAAAAGCAGTAAACATGTGCTGTGGAGTAAGTACTTCTGCCGGCGAGCCATCCCACCATTTTCTACCATCCTTCATCATGATAATTCTGCTGGAGTATTGTGCCGCAAGATTAACATCATGCAATACCATAATAACAATAAACCCCTTTTTTGCGAGGGCTTTGGCAATTGCCAGTGACTGGTGCTGATATTGCATATCCATATTGTTAATGGGTTCATCAAGAATGATTAAGGCCTGGTGGCTATCCCAAATCTGTGCTAATGTACGGGCCAGGTGTACCCTTTGCTGTTCGCCGCCCGATAAAGTAAGCATAGACCTTTCTGCAAAGTCATTTAACCCACAAATTTCCATGCTTTCTGCAACTGCTATTTTATCTGCCAATCCGGGCTGGTTTCGGTATTTTCCATATCTGCCCATCATCGTTACTTCATAGGCAGAAAAGCCTATACTGATCGGGTTTTGCTGCAGCAGCATGGCTCTTTTAGCAGCCAATTCTTTTCTATTGTAATCCGAAATTTCTTTACCATCAATTATAACCCTGCCAGATGACGGCTTACGTTCTCCAGAGAGCATACTCATCAAGGTAGATTTACCAGCACCGTTTGCGCCAAGAATGGTAATGATTTCACCAGATTTTGCACTAAAGGAAACATCTTTAATCAGGTACCGCTGATTTTTCTGATAACTAACAGACTCTATTCTTAACATCATATCTTAATGGGTTAATTTCTTTTTATCGCGGATGAGAATATAAAGGAATACCGGCGTACCAATTAATGCAGTTACCACGCCTATTGGAAGTTCTATAGGCTGGATGACTAATCTGGCAACCAGATCAGAAAAAGTAAGCACCAATGCGCCAAGCAGGGCAGAAGCCGGAAGTACGAATTTATGGTCTACGCCACCAATGAGCCTCACCAGGTGTGGTACGAGCAAGCCAACAAAACCAATAATTCCAGAAAAAGATACCGAGGCACCTACGGCCATGGTACATAATAAAACAACCATCGATTTGGTTAACCCCGGGTTTAAGCCAATCATTTCTGCCTGTTTTTCTCCGATGGCAAAAGCATTTAATCCCTTTGAAAAAAAAGGTAGTAAAATCATGGGAATCATTACAAATGGGATCAGGCAGCTCACATTTTGCCAGGTTGCTCCACCAAGACTGCCCAGCATCCAGAAAGTAATGCTTCGGAGTTGTTGTTCGTTCGCTAGGTAACTGATTAAACCAGTAAGTGCACCCGCCATAGCATTTATAGCAATCCCCACCAATAGCATGGTTATTACATTGGCTTGTCCATCTGTTTTGGATAAATGATACACCAACAGGGCGGCAATACCTGCACCTGCAAATGCGCCAAAAGCGAGCAGGTAATGGCCCAAAACTTCACTAAGTCCGGAAAACAGAAGTGTTTCGAAAGCGATAATCAGTACTGCCACGAATGAGGCACCAGATGAAATGCCTATTAAACCAGGTTCGGCAAGGGGATTTCTGAAAATACCTTGTATGGCTGCTCCGGAAATGCCCAAGGCTCCTCCAACCATAATGCCCATTAATACTCTGGGCATTCTGATCATCATGATAATTCCTTCATTTAATGGATTTACGGCTGGGTTGCCGGAAACACCAATAAATTTAAGCAGCACCAGATAGGTTTCTTTAAGGGGAATATTCATCGAACCTAAAGAAAGAGAAAAGCCAATAGAAAGCAGAAGGGCAAAACTTAGGGTGATATAAATCAGAAATCTTTTCATATTAATAAATTTTGGCATTTAATGCCCTGATGGCTTCTGCTAACCGGGTACTGAAGTTGATGAGCAAAGGACCATCCATCTCGATGATTTTTTTGTTCTTGCCAGCATTGGTAAATTTCACTCCCGGCATCTTTAAAATAGCATCTTTTCCGCCCAGGCTGCTTACTCCAAAATCAAACATCAAAATCACATCCGGATTGCTTTTAATTAAGGCTTCGGTAGTATAAGGCTTAAATTCATTAAATTCTTGTATTGCATTTTTGCCTCCCGCAAGCTGGATTATTGCATCTATGCTACTGCCTTTTCCCGCTACATTCATAGTACCTGTTCCGCGGGCATATATAAAGAGTACTTTCTGCAATTTTTGATTTTTTTTTAATTCATTTAATGCTTTTTTAATTTCTTGTTCGGCATTTCTGGCCACAATTTCTCCCTTTTCATTCATTGCAAGGGCGGCGGCAATCTGCCTGATAAATTTCAAGGCACCCGCAACAGAATATTCCTGCCTGATCTGCACCACCCGCACCCCCATAGATTTAAACTGCGATAAATGCGCTTTAGAAAGGTCGCCATCAGGAACAAGAATAAGATCGGGATGAAAAGATAGAATTGATTCTACAGATAGTGCCCTGTTCCTGCTCACCTTTGGTAGCCTGTTTATTGCTTCAGGGTAAACACTGGTTACATCAACCGCTACGATGTTTTTGCCGAGGCCAAGGGCAGAAACCGTCTCACTGATTGCTCCACTCAGGGTAACAATTCTTTTAGGCTGTGCAATTGCCGCAGTGATAACGGTTAACCATAAGGTCATCGTCAATATTATAATTTTTCTTCTATTCTTAAAATGCATTCATGTTCATTTTCTGTGTGGCACAAAACAAAGCTTTAATTCTTCTAAATACAAGTGTATGATGCTACCGTTGAAGTTAAATTCTAGTCTGGATGTAAGCGCCTTGTTTGTTTAACTATATGTTTATTAGTTGATTGCGTTTTTAAAATAAGATTTAAAGTAAATGTTTGATGATTAAATACAATAAAATAATACGGATAGAACAAAAGAAAATACGGATAGAACAAAAGAAAATACGGATGGAACAAAAGAAAATACGGATTGAACAAAGGGTATATGGCCACTAATGCAGATGTTTGCATTGTTCTTATTTAGAATGATTAAAAATAATAATCTTGTTGCTGATCACATTATTAATGTACAAAGCTGATCAATAATTCAACGAAACTTAAACCAATGAATAAAAATAACCGAATCTTAAACTTTAAAGCGCTGCACATTTTGTTTTGCGTTTTTATCTTATTGATATCTTCTTGTACGAAAGATGAATTAGAACCCAATGAGGTTTTACAGGATGGGAACAGTACTGTCATTTCAGATCTTGCCGGCGATACACAAGCAGCCATGGGGAATGCAACACCTGGAAAAGAGGTAAGGGCATTTTATACTTTTCTCTTCCGGTTTAAAGATCAGAAGCAAATCTGGATCAGAACCCGGGCTGATTCTGCCCAGTGGCTAAAAACCAAAGATTGGGATTTAGCTTTTACAGGGCCTTATAATAGTGAGGTTTATGTGAATGATAAAGATTACCAGTTTAATCCTGGTTATGGAGGAGTTGCGGAAAGTGCCGTTGTGATGCTGGATCGAAATTACGATGCGGTTAATCAGGCACCCACAGATCAGCTATTTAATGCCAGTACGATAACTAAAATTGGCTGGGCATCATCAGCCAGTGCTAACGGATGGTTTTTCTATAGCCTGAACACACATATCATGCAAGCAATACCTGGCCGCACTTATGCTATTCGGCTGCCAGATGGGAAGTATGCCAAATTACAATTAATTAATGCCTACAAGGGTAACCCGCCGAGTGTTACCGATCTGAACTGGCCGGCGCCATACTACACCTTTAAGTATTATGTACAGCAAGATGGAACTAAGAATTTACAAACAAAATAAATCAAAGATGAATAAAATGATTACAAGCAACAGGCTATTAAAACGGCTTTCGTTTTGTCTGATAACCATTGTTTTTTTTACCGCATGCAAAAAGGATGAGTCGGTAACTGTGGAAGAAAAGCCCGTTACAACCACCAGATCCATAGATATGGTGCCCTATTACAAGGTACAGCGTGTAGAAAACCTTCAGGTTGAAACGGATGATACCAACCCTACGGCACCTAAGCCTGAGGTGCTTTTTAGCCTCGATTTTAAAAAAGTTCAACCCACGACATTTGGTAAAACCTCTTTTTGGGATATATCTTTTAGTGGATTATATAACAGTTTTATAGGTGGAAATAATGGCGTGAATACAAATAATGCTGGTTTGGGTGGGCCAGGTATTGGGGGGGTAACCATTGTGGCAAAATCATTTGAAGAGGTGAGCGCCATACCGGCATCTACTGAATTTAAAACAGCCAGGGGATTAATCGGTACCGATGATCTGGGTGCATTTGGTGAAGGACTTGGTTGGTATTTATATGATTTCGGGGGCATTGTGGTGGGTGATGGGAGTTATGATAAGCAGCATGTTGCTTATGCCATGGGCAATACTTTCGCAATGGCTAATGGCCAAAAAACACCGACAAGAACAATTATTGTACGTACAGCTAAAGGAGATTTTGCTAAAATCAAAATGATCAGTTGCTATAAGGATGTATTTACAACGGATAAAATGATGCGGAATACACCCCACATGTTCTTCACCTTCGAATATGTAATTGTTCCGGCAGGCAGCACCAAATTTGAGATTAAATAATAAATTTTTATGAAACGACTATACCCATACATATTATTGGCATTCACAGCCATCGCTTTTTTTGCCTGTAAAAAAACAGTTGACTACGAACATCTTGCGCAGAATAGAATTACTGCATTCACTGTGGTAAACGTGAAGGATACTGTGATTCATGGCGCAATTGACAATATTAAAAACAGCATTATTGTTTACGTGCCCTATTATTATTCACTATCCGTTATAGAACCTAAAATTACTGTAGATCAGGGTGCTACGCTTACTACTCAGATTCAGCCGGTAAACATAGCCGACGATAAACAGACTTTTTCTGTAAAATCATCAATAGGTGAAGTGCGCACGTATAGCCTTAAAATTATACAGCAAAATCCACCCAGCCTAAGCTTATCCTGGCCCATGGGAAATAACGAAGGATCGCCCAATGCCACGCAAGTTTTTTATGGAAACCTGCGAAGTACGAGTGTGGCTTCGCTCGATGTAACCCTTACACAACAGGGCACGAATAAAACTTTCAAACCAGATTTAAGCAACGCGCTTATCAATTCAACACATTATGGTTTTGATGGCGATATTCTAAGTATAGGTACATTACCACCAGATTTAGATAGTGGATATTACAAGATTGATATAAGTTTCTTAGGAAACAAGGTAACAATGGACAAGCCGTTACATGTGGTATATAAAAGACCAATAACCCAATTTACGAGCAAAACGTTGAAGCAGGGTGATACTTTTATCATCATCCCGCTACAACAAACCATATTTATTGACTTTAAATCGATAACCCTCGAACTGCCTGACGGGCGTGTGATTCCTTTGATTGTTCAAAGCTATAACAGAACAAGTGCTACGATTAAAATACCTGATGATTTCCCGATTATCAAAGAATTAGACTGTCGTGCAGAGCTTAAGTTTGGCACCTGGAACGCATTTATCGCTTATCCTCAAATCACAATAGGCCCTAAATAAAAAGAAATTGACTGCTTTGTGTACAGGAGCAGCCAATAAATCAACATCATGTTTAACCTCTAAATATAATCTATGAAAAAACAAGCATCAAAAATTTCCTGACTAAGAAAAAAAATAACCCTTTATTCTATTTAAGTAGTTTCAAAAAACAAATCTGGTTCCCGGGGCTAAAAATGTATTTTCAACTTAACAGGATAAGAAATAACGGGTTAAGCATCTCTCACTAAAAAAAAATAATTATCAATTTATAAATATTATAACATGAAAAATTCAATAAAAAATATCTCAAAAGCAGTTTTTGCCCTTGCCTTATTTACCTTAGCATTTACCTCTTGTAAAAAAGAGAATGATACTGCTGCTCCTTTAAGCCTTAATGGTGCTAAAGCTTCCGTATCATCTGTTGCCGATACCATTGTTGGTCGCTGGGGTAACCCACGCTTTGGTGGTGCGGCTTTCGGGACGGTATATGCCAATATTATTACAGGAGCTCAGGATACTGTAGGGAGTATTGCACACCAGTTGTTGTTTTCTAGCCATAATAATTCAACCGTAACGCCGGCAACGGGATATACGCTAAAGTACAGAAATCTGACTACTGCATTATCCTCGATTAGTTTAACCGATACCGTAGGTGCTACGTCTGTTCCTACTTTGGGTATTGCTACAACATCAAATGCCGCAAATACCACCCTAAATGCTAATGGATGGTTAACTTATTCTACAGGAGGAACTATTGCTTCGGTTCAAAACCTGGTGATTTTTGTTACTGAAACCAGTTCAGGAGATGTGTACGCGCTTAAATTCAGCAGTGCCGTTGGTCAAGGCACATCAACTAATAATAGGGGTATTTATTACTTCGACCGCGGGCCGGTATTGTAGTTTCTAAGATAGCATAACTGTCCTTCTAGAGGTTGTATCGGCAATCAATATTCATTGATTTATCATGCAGCGTTTATCCAAAATAATGGGATTGCTGCTCAGGATGATAAACGATACAACCTCTATTTTTAAACATTAAAATAAAAAAATATGTACCATCGTTACCCTATAAAATCCCTATTGTTATGCGGCATTTGCACCCTACTTTTTTTTGTATCCTGTAAAAAAGAATACCTCAGTACACCCTATAACGATATTGAAAGCTTCATCATAAAAGATGCGCTTGGCAATAATATCAGTGCTTCATTTGTAGGTGATAGCATTTTGGTGTATTATCCGCCATTCCAGGATATTTTAAAGACAGTTAAACCAGAAATCGCGGTATCTGCAGGGGCTTCAATTAACCCGGCTTCTGGTCAGGAAATTAATTTAAAAACTGGAGAAAAATACCAGGTTACTGCTCAAGACGGCAGTATTAGAAATTACGTACTCAAACTAGCTGTTAACCAGCCTGTTCCGTTAATCGATAGAGTAAGTATTGGACGATTAGGTACTGATCTCGCGATTTCTGGCAATTATTTCATTCCAGATAGCAACCAGACCCAATTATTTTTAATCGATGAAAATAAAAAAGACCATCGTATTAATCTTGTAACAGCGTCGAGATTATGGTCTAATAGTATCCGGGTGCTGCTGCCATTAGAGGGAATGATTGATACAGGAACATACGATGTTAAATTAGTTAGCGGATTTAATACAGTAATAAAGGGACCTTATTATGTTGGTAAACCGGCACCTGCAAATGCCAAAGGTATTTACCAGTTTGATCAGGTAGGGCAACAAATTAAGGTAGGTGCCCAAATATCATTCACTTATTCGCTCCAGGCACCCTTTTCTAAATATTATTATGGAAATTATTCACGCTTGGTTATTACTATGGTTAATGACGGGAATAACGTCTACTATGCACCTATAACTGAACAAACCAATACCTCATTAAAGTTTACCTTACCAGCCAATATTAAAACAGGTTCTATTGGCAGTATTTCCATACAAAGTAAAGGCGATAAAATAAATGTTGCCGGCATTCCAATGTATACTTGGAGTAGAACATCAGCTACAACCACAACCATTATTCCCTAAATTGATTTTAAAAATAAATGCAATGAAAAAGAGAAAATTTGGTGTAAGCTGTCTGTTCTTATTAATTCTTATGGGCGCCTCTGCTTGTAAGAAGGAAAAGTCTTCATCAGCAGAAACTGGCGAAATTATTTCGCCTACCACAGGTACCCGTACCCAGTTTACGCTAGATTCTATCTTTTTATATGCTCAACAGGTTTATCTGTGGAGTGATGCGCTACCCACGTACGCTGATTTCAATCCAAGGCAGAAATATGCAGACATTAGCCCTGATATAACCGCGTTTAAGAAAGAACTTTTTGATATTTCACAGTTTAAAATTAATAAGGCAACTGGCAGTGCCTATGAGTTTCCCATTTATGCCGGGAGTGCAAAATATTCTTACCTGGAAACTGGTCGCAGTAATGGCGGTGCTACAGCGGGAGTAATCAGTTCTTCCCCGGCAGTATTGGCCAGTAAAGGGCTAACTTCTAGTGATAAAAATATTGCTTACCTCGCTTTAGGTGCTTTTCCTAAATTGAGCAGTTGCCAGGCCATTTTAGATCAGACATTTACAGAACTGGCCGTTACAAACCCTAAATATATAGTGGTAGATCTTCGCAGTAATACCGGGGGATATGTAGAAACGGCTGAATACATAGCTAATTTAATGGTGCCCAGTTCGCTAAATGGAAAGGTGATGTATATGGAACTGTTCAATGCTAAAATGCAGGCAGGGCAGGCAAGTATTTTAAGGCATCAGCCTTATCTCGATGCCAGTGGAAAAACAGTGGTTTACAATGGTCGAAATGCCACCATGGCCGATGTAGATTATACCGAGAATGGCAATACCTATCATTTTAATAAAAAAGGAAATTTAACCACTATACAGGAGGTTTATTTTATTGTATCGGGAAAAACAGCATCAGCTAGCGAATTGCTGATTAGTTGTTTGAAGCCTTATTTTAATGTAAAACTGATTGGCGAAAAAACTTACGGCAAACCTGTGGGCTTTTTTGCAATTAACATTGATCAGTATAGTGTTTACCTGAGTAGCTTTTTGATCCGTAACGCAGCAGGTTGGTCTGATTATTTTGCAGGTATGCCAGCCGATATTGCAGCGAGTAGCGTAGCCAATCCAGAATTGGGAAACCCTGAAGAGTTATGTCTGAAAGCTGCAATTAATGATATAAATGGCTTAAAAACAACGGCGAAAGTGGGGCTAGGTAATACAAAACTGATGCAGGTTAATCCGTCATCTGCGGCAACCATTATAGAAACTGCAACAGGCTTCGGTATGCAGGAAACCAGGCTAAAGTTAAAGAATAAGTAAGCTTTCAGCAGGTTAGCCTTTGGTCTTTCTACTATATGCTTTAGACTTTATAATAAACAAAACATGTTAAAACAGTCGATTATATTTTTTTTATTAATGATGTTGAATACTTTCTCCTTCGCACAAGATCGTGGCAGCGTTACTGGAGAAATAAAAGATATAAATGGTAAAGCATTACCAGGAGCAACTGTTCGCCTGGAACCAGATGGGCATACCACAGAGACAGATGGCAAGGGTAAATTTAATTATCATCAGATTTACGCTGGCGAATACCAAATCGTAGTTACGATGATCGGCTATGTGAATTACACGCAAACCATAGAAATAAAAAATAAAGAAACTACGAACCTTCAGGTTAAACTAACTGCTAAAACCGAAAACCTGAGCGAGGTAGCCGTTATGGGAAGCAATCTGCCTCCCGATAATTTGCTGCAGGTAGAACGGAGTGCCATGCCCGTAACAGTGATTACCCGAAAAACCATCGAGCTGATGGGTAGCCGCCGTTTGGATGAGGTACTGAAAGAACAAACTGGTATTGCCATTGTAAATAATATTGGTGGCGGGGCCAGATCGGTAGGGGTACAAATGCAGGGATTTAGCAGCGAATACATTATGATTCTGATAGACGGACAACCTATGGTTGGACGCAATAGTGGGAATTTTGATCTCTCCAGAATCAGTGTTTCCAATATCGAAAGAATTGAAATTATAAAAGGCGCTTCCTCTTGTTTATATGGTAGTGAGGCATTAGGTGGAGCCATCAATATCATTACCCGTTATGGCGCATTACAACCTCAGGCATCGGCATCACTGCAGTATGGAAGTTTAAATATTGCTGATTTAACGCTGGAAGGCGAAACACCGTTTGCTTCGCAAAGGGGATCAGCGAATATATCAGCTAACTATTACCGTACTGATGGTTTTAACACCAATCCAAAATATATCCAACTGGGCACAACGGCGCCACCTTATGATAATTATGCCCTGCAGGGACGGGTACGCTATCGTTTAACGCCTAAGGGGACCATCGGGATTAGTGGTCGTTATGGTTTACGGAAATCTTTCATGAGTAAGGATTTTGGATTGGGAATTGTTTCGGGCGATAGCCAGGACGAACAAGACCTGAATCTGGCCAGCACCTTCGATTATCGTTTTAATTTGGGTTTAAGGAGCATGAGCCGTTATTACTTTACCAATTTCCGTTCAGATCAAAGCGTAAACTGGCAACAAAGCAATGCAACGGTAACCGAAGATATTTTTATGCAAAATCTGCATCGTTTCGAACAGCAGTTTGCCTACAGTTTAAATGATGATCTCAAATTTACCAGCGGACTTGGTGGAAGTTTGGAGCGAATGCATGATGCTGCATTAACCAACCCGGGAACCGTTTATACCGCCTTTGCTTTTTTGCAGGGGGATTGGCAAATCAACCCTAAAATTGGTTTAGTGGGCGGACTTCGTTATGATTATACCAATGCTTATGGGAATAAAATTAACCCAAGTTTAGGGTTGCAATACCGTGTGATCCCTACGCTTACTTTTAAAGCAGGTGCAGGTACAGGCTTTAAAGCGCCAGATTTTAAATCGAGATACCTGGTTTTTTATAATCCAGCCGCAAATTACCTGGTTATTGGTAATGAGGTGTTAAGGCAAACCTTAAATCAGCTTCAGCAAGCGGGCGAAATCAGCGAGATCAGGCAATATCTGCTCAATCAGCTGGATCGCAATTTACAGGCTGAGCGGAGTACTTCCGTTAATTTAAGTTTGGAATGGAAACCCAAACCAAATATAAAAGTGGAGGCCGGGGTTTTTCATCATCAGCTGCGGAACCAGATTAACAGCATACAAGTGGCCACAGGCAGTGGAAACAGAAATATTTTTACGTATCAAAATCTACCTAAAGCGGTAAATAAAGGAGTTGATGTATCCTTATCCATTAATTTGTTTAAGGATCTTGAAATTGGAGCAGGTTATCAATATCTGATTGCAAAAGACCTCAGCGTGATTGATAGTATCAGGAATGGAAAATGGCCATACAACCAGAATATCCACGATCCGGCAACCGGGCAATCTTTTCTGCCAGGCACAGCCGATTATTGGGGAATAGAAAACCGCTCCAGGCACATGCTGAACATAAAGGCATTTTATAACTATCGCCCCTGGGATGCTAGTATCAATTTCAGGGTAAATTACAGGGGGAAATATCCATTTGGAGATAGAAATGGCAATCAGTTTATCGATCGTTATGACACCTTCGTAAATGGTTTTTTTATGTTTAATGCTGCCTTCGAGAAGAAAATTTTAAAACAGCACCTGAGTATAAGGTTCACAGCCGACAATATTCTGGATTATACCGATAGATTAATGCCTGGGCAACCAGGTAGGGTAATTCTTGCCGGAATTACGTACAGATTGTACAAAGATTAATACAAACTCAAATTAAAACTATATAAACATAAAATTATGCTCAGTACAAATATTAAAGAAGCAACAAAAGTTGCCCATCAACAATTAGAGGTTAAGGTGGTTAAAAAACTAAAGGCGGTTCGGAGTGATGCTGATTATGCAGATTTGTTAAATCACTTTTATGCCTATTTTAGTCATTTGGAGCGAGAAATAAAACCTTATATCAATACCCAGGTATTGCCAGATTATGCAGAACGCCGACACGCTGCTTATCTTAAAAGTGATATTGAGGAATTGGGATTTACTGTTGACGATTTACCCTTAACTACTGTTCCTCAAATTTCGAATACTCTGGAGGCGCTGGCTGCCCTGTATGTAATGGAAGGATCAATTATGGGTGGAAGCATTATTGTACAAATGCTTGCCAAGGGTGGTATAACCAAAGGGATATCTTTCTTTTCGGGGTACGGTGCCGAAACCGGTCAGATGTGGGGGAAATTTATAGCCGTATTAAATGCAGAAGCAGAAACAACCGCTGATGAAGATTTAGCCATTAAAACGGCTAATGCTACTTTTACTCACTTTTCGGATGTATTTACGGAAGTAAAGGTGGTTTAACATTTGCTTTAAAAATTTTTATTGGTCTCCTGGTTTAGTTAAGCTTTACTCAACCGGGAGACTATTGATGGTTAAGATTAGTGCCTTTATACAACTTAAAAATAAAACCAGGTTATTAAATGGAATAAACCATATGATGGTATTCGCCACCTAAAAAGGTTTTGTCATTTTTGATATAGAATCCAATCTTCTGATACAGTTTTAAAGCCCCTGGATTGTTTTTTTCAACCAGAAGACCAACCTGGCGATGATTTAATTCCTTTGCCCAATCTATTGCAGCATAGATTAATAGCTTCCCGATGCCTTTACCTTGTGCTTCGGGCTTTACGCTAACCGTATCGATGTAGAATTCTCCTTCTTCAGTTTCTTGCGCTACGCTTAATTTTTGAGCATTGCCCTGCGTTTCCAGATAATCTAATAATGGTTTACGAAGTAAATAGAGTTGAGCGCCATCATATGCATTTATAGCACCTAAAATTTCATCATCAGAAGTAAATACCAGTGTATTCTGATAACTGTATTGATTCTCTTTTTGCTGAAAAAAGTATTCAAATAAATTAAATATAATATCAGAATCGTTTGAATTTGCAAACTTTCCTGCCAGTTCGCCCATCGCCTGGATAATCAACGGAACAACAAATTTCGAATCAGATGGCTTTGCTTTACGGATCATTTATAAATCGCTTAAATTAAAAGTTTCCGCAACACGGATGCCTTTTTCAGTTCTTTGCAATGTGCAGCATTCATTAACCGGATCATGTTCCAGGTATAAGACATAACCATTATCTACGGCTTCTTCTAAAAACGCCTGCTTTTCCGTTAAGGTTTTTAAGGGGAACATATCATAGGCCATTACATAGGGGAGAGGCAAATGACCAACAGAGGGCAAAAGATCTGCCATGTACACAAGCGTTTTGCCTTTGTAATTGATTTTTGGGAGCATCATCGCGTCTGTATGCCCATAAGCAAAACTAATAGTAATGTCCTTTTGCCATTCTATGTTTTCTACTTCATCTATAAACTTCAGTTGCCCGCTTTCCTGAATAGGTAATATATTCTCTTTTAAGAATGATGCCTTTTCCCTGGCATTCGGTTCTGCGGCCCATTGCCAGTGCTTTTCATTGCTCCAATAGGTTGCATTTTTAAAAGCAGGTACCAACTTATCCTGATCTCTTATTACAGCACCGCCAACGTGATCAAAATGTAAATGGGTAAGGAAAACATCAGTAATGTCTGCTAAACTAAAGCCTAAGCTTTTTAAAGATTTCTCCATAGAATCATCACCGTGTAGGTAATAATGACTGAAGAACTTTTCATCCTGCTTGTTTCCAATTCCCGTATCCACTAAAATAAGTTTGTTTCCATCTTCAATCAACAGACACCGCATGGCCCAGGTACATAAATTGTTTGCATCAGCAGGATTGGTTTTTTGCCAGATCGCCTTCGGAACAACGCCGAACATCGCGCCGCCGTCTAATTTGAAAAGTCCGGTATTTATGGTGTGGAGTTTCATTTGCTAGTATTTAGTATCAAGTATTGAGTATCAGGTATCAAGTCTTTAGTATCAGGTATCAAGTATTGAATATCAGGTATCAAGTCTTTAGTATTAAGTATCAAGACGCGAGTTGGCTATCAATTTTTAAAAATACAAAAACCCTTTAGAACTAACTAAAGGGTTTCGTGTTTTCACTAAAGACTAAAGACTAAAGACTAAAGACTAAAGACTTATAAATGGATTACTTCTCCGTAGGCATCTGCCGCTGCTTCCATAATCGCTTCGCTCATGGTAGGGTGAGGATGAACAGATTTAATCATTTCATGACCAGTTGTTTCCAATTTACGGGCAACCACAATTTCAGCGATCATTTCAGTTACGTTAGCACCGATCATGTGTGCGCCTAATAATTCACCGTACTTAGCATCGAAGATTAATTTAACAAAACCATCTTTCGCGCCAGCAGCACTTGCTTTACCTGAAGCTGAAAAAGGGAATTTACCAATTTTCAATTCGTAACCCGCTGCTTTTGCCGCTTTTTCTGTATAACCTACAGAGGCAATTTCAGGTGTGCAATACGTACATCCTGGAATATTATTGTAATCTAAAGGTTCAGCATGCTGACCAGCAATTTTCTCCACACATAGAATACCTTCTGCGGAGGCTACGTGAGCAAGCGCTTGTCCGCTAACTACATCGCCAATTGCATAATAACCTTTAACCGAAGTGTTGTAGAACTCATCAGTTACGATTTTACCTTTTTCTGTTTTGATGCCTGTTTCTTCTAAACCTATGTTTTCGATATTGGCAACAATACCTGCTGCAGAAAGCACGATATCTGCCTCGATGGTTTGCATACCTGAAGCAGTTTTCACTGAAACTTTACAACCAGTGCCAGCAGTATCAACGGCTTCAACACTTGCTGAAGTCATGACATCGATACCTGCCTTTTTTAAGCTGCGGAGTAATTGTTTAGAAACATCTTCATCCTCTACCGGCACAACGTTTTCCATAAACTCAACGATGGTTACTTTAGTTCCCATGGTAGCATAGAAATAGGCAAATTCTACACCTATAGCACCAGAACCCACTACAACCATACTTTTTGGTAATTCAGGAAGAACCATTGCCTGGCGGTAACCGATAATTTTTTTACCGTCTTGCTTTAAGTTTGGAAGTTCTCTTGAGCGGGCACCTGTAGCGATAATGATATTTTTAGCTGTTAATTCTTTTTGAGAACCATCAGCACCTTTAACTTCTAATTTATTTCCTGGTTTTACTTTTCCAGTGCCCATTATCACATCGATCTTGTTCTTCTTCATCAGAAACTGAACACCTTTACTCATTCCATCTGCAACACCACGACTGCGTTTTATTACTGCCGCAAAATCTGCTGTAGCTTCTGCAGTGGTAATGCCATATTCTGCTGCATGGTTAATGTATTCAAATACCTGAGCACTTTTTAAAAGGGCTTTTGTAGGGATACAACCCCAGTTTAAACAAATACCGCCAAGTGATTCGCGCTCCACAATAGCAACTTTAAGTCCTAATTGAGAAGCTCTGATCGCAGCTACATAGCCACCCGGGCCGCTGCCTAAAACAATAACATCGTAATTCATATCTATTATATAGAGATTTGCTTTTTAATTGTTTCTTTTTTTATTGATGTAATCTTCTGATGAAGAAGTCTCTGACTGAACAGATTGGCCTCATTCAACATCTTTGATGTTTCAGAATTACATGGCTGAGCTTTTTCATTTACCCAGTAACAGCCCAAAACTAAAAAAAAAATGTTAATTGATACGGTGATTATTTAGATACTGATGTAAAAACTAAAAAATTTACTTTGAGGTTTGTTTAAAGATCATAGGCCCAGAATTATATTATTTGGTTACTCGTTCAAAATCATTATAGAAAATTTGCTTCCGCTCGTAAATTAATATCAATTATGTCAGAACACCCCACCCTTGCCGTTTTTTTAAATAAAATCTACTAAATGGCCATTAAAGTATTATTTGTTTAGTAAAATTCTCAGAAACGGTTATGGTTAATAAAGATAATTAGTGAACTATCAGTTTTATTTGATATTTACTGCATTATTTTTAAAATTTAATTGAGTTTCTTGGTAATTATTTAGTTGTATGATCAATCCTTTGATAAACTGAAAGTTAACGTGTTAAAAATAGATATGGATTGTTGAAAAGTTTTAAGATTGTTAACGTAAAATTAACATTAGATGTTAAAATGTGTTAAATTTTAATACCTACATTTGCAGCAATAAAATTCCCCTATTTATTATTCAACAACAAAAAACATTTAAAAAACAAAGGATGAAAAAAACTTTACTATTTAAGATTGTAGTAATTGTTCTTGCTTTTGTAGGTTTTATATCTGTAGCAAATGCGCAGGTAACTACATCATCAATGACAGGTACTATCAAAGATGCCAAGGGTGCTCTACCTGGCGCAAGTGTAAAAGCTACACATACTCCTACAGGAACAGTATATTCTGTATCAACCAATAACGATGGTAGGTTTACCATTGGTGGTATGCGTGTAGGTGGACCTTACACTATTGAAATCAGTTTCGTAGGTTACAGACCGGAAAAAGCTACTGATATTTATTTAAAATTAGGTGAACCTTATGTGCTAAACCCAGTATTGTCTGATAACAGTTCAACTTTAAGTGAAGTAAAAGTAATAGGACAAAGCTCAAACAGTGTCCTTAACTCAAACAGAACTGGTACTTCCACAGTTATAAGTAAAACTCAAATCCAAAGTTTGCCAACTATTTCGCGTAGTGTAAATGATTTGACTCGTTTAACACCACAAGCTAATGGACAATCAATTGGTGGCGGTAATTACCGTTCAAATAATTTCACAGTTGATGGTGCCAACTTCAATAATCAGTTTGGTATTGGTCAGAATATCCCAGCAAATGGATCTCCAATTTCAATAGATGCATTAGAGCAAATCTCGATTAATGTAACTCCGTTCGATGTTCGTCAAACTGGATTTACAGGTGGATCAGTTACTGCTGTTACACGTTCAGGAACGAATACATTTTCTGGTAATGCATTCTATACCATGCGTGGTGATGATCAGCAAGGGAATCGGATTGGCGAAACTTACAGAATTCCAACTTTGCAAAAACTTGATGAGAAAAACTATGGTTTTAGTTTAGGTGGTCCAATTGTTAAGGATAAGTTATTCTTCTTCGTTAATTATGAGAAAAAACATACAATTTCACCAGGTACTACCAAAATTGCTGCCACTCCAGGTCAGCCTTTCGGGAGTGTCAGTACAGTCGCTAAACCAACAGCAGATTTCTTAAATAATGTTTCTTCTTATTTAAATTCTAGGTATGGTTATCAAACAGGTCCTTATCAAGGTTATTCTAATATTAGTGATAATGAGAAAATGTTTGCACGTTTAGATTGGAACATTTCTAAGAATCATCGTTTCAGTGTAAGATATAATCAAGTTGAAAGTCAGTCTCCATCAAACTTAAGTACTTCAACTACAGGTTCTGGTGTAACATTTGGTGCGACAGCAAACAGAGCGTCGGTTAATGCTTTATCTTTTTTTAACTCTAACTACTATCAGGCAGCTAATCTGTATTCTGGCGTAGCTGAGTTAACTTCATCTTTTGGTAGTAAGATAACAA
The DNA here is from genome assembly GCF_048515415.1 of Pedobacter sp. N23S346. Taxonomy (NCBI): domain Bacteria; kingdom Pseudomonadati; phylum Bacteroidota; class Sphingobacteriia; order Sphingobacteriales; family Sphingobacteriaceae; genus Pedobacter; species Pedobacter sp. N23S346. Next base: position 95,962 of record NZ_JBLYEE010000010.1, on the reverse strand, counting down.
ACGTTGCCCGTGCTACTTATTCACACCAGAATGACCCTAGAACTTCTGATAGCTCGCCTTTTCCTCTGGTTGATATATTAGATGGACCCAATGTAGCTACAACTTTTGGTTACGAGCCATTTACTTATGGTAATTTAAGAGATGTTAAAGGTTATACGTACAGTGATGATTTAAGTTTAGCTTTAGGTAAACATAATATTACTTTAGGATTACAGGCAGAGTTTAGTACTACTAAAAATGGTTTTCAGCGTTTTGGTACAGGTTATTATGTATTCAACTCATGGGCTGATTTCGTAAACAATGCAAAACCTTCAAACTACGCCGTTACTTATCCATTAACTGCTGATGGTTCTCAAGCTTATCCAAGTTTTAAGTTTAATCAATACTCTGCCTACTTACAAGATGAATTTACAGTGTCAGATCGTTTAAAATTAACGGCTGGTTTACGTATTGAACAAGCATCTTATCCAGATGTGACCGAAGTCAGAACGCACCCTTTAGTAGCAGGCTTAAGTTTCGCAGGTCAGAAAGTTGATACTGGTGTTTTACCTGAAAATAGAATTTCTTATTCTCCACGTTTTGGCTTTAATTGGGATGTATTAGGTAACCGCTCGTTACAGGTACGTGGTGGTACAGGTATCTTTACTGGTCGTATTCCATTCGTATGGATTGTTTCTCAATCGGGTGATGCTGGCTTACTACAGTATACTCAAACTTATTCTGGTCAGGCTAATACTCCATTGTTTAATCCAAGCATTGCACCAAATTTATTATCTGCTGCTCCCGCTGCAGGATCCTCAATTCCTAGTAGCATTAGTGTAATGTCTCCTAACTTGAAATTTCCTCAAACCTGGAAATCTAGTTTAGCATTTGATGTAAAATTACCATGGGGTATAGTAGGTACTTTAGAAGGTATTTATGGCAGAGATTTAAATGTAGCAGTTGCACAGAATATCAATTTGGTTAATCCTACGAATTTAGCTATTAGTGGTTATGGTGATACCAGACCAATGTTTCCTAGTAGTACATTTACGAGACAAAATGTTTCTTTAACTTCTGGCGGTCAAGTGGCTACTACAGCTGCAGCTACAAGTTCATCGGGCTTCAACGTAATTCAAATGACTAATGCTAAGGGCGGTTATAACTGGCAAGCAACTGCTCAGTTAACGAAGCAGTTTCAAGGTGGGTTATCAGCTATGATTGCCTATACGAGATCTGACCAACGTAATTATGGAGACGGAGGTGGTGATCAGTTATTAAACTTATGGTCTATTCCACAAACTTCTGGAAATCCAAATACACCATCTTTGAGTTATTCAAATAACTTAAACCCAGATAGAATTATTGCTAATATTTCTTATAGAAAGGCCTATTTTGGTAATCTTGCTACTTCATTTTCATTGTTTTATGAGGGAAGTCAACAAGGTCGTTTCTCTTATACTTATAGCTCTGATTTTAACAGAGATGGTCAATCAGGTAATGACTTGATTTACATTCCAAGAGATGCATCTGAAATTACTTTTGTTGCTATTCCAGCAGGAACTACTGGTTACGGACGAGCTTATACAGCTCAAGAGCAAAGTGATGCATTCGAGTCATATATTGCACAAGATGAGTATTTAAGTGAACACAGAGGTGAATATGCTAAACGTAATGGAGGCACTTCACCTTGGAGAAATCAATTTGATTTTAGATTAACTCAGGAAATTTTCAAAGATTTCGGTAAAACTAAAAACTCATTCCAGTTTACTGTAGATATTTTCAATGTTGGTAATTTATTAAATCGCAAATGGGGTAATGTAAACTTTGTTAACCAGAGTGCAATTTTAGTTCCTCAGAATGTTTCAGCTATAAACAATACCACTAAACCAACTTTTAGAATGGGGGCTACTAGCAATGATTTGACAAGAACTACTTTTGGTACATCTCAAACGATCTCTTCAACTTATTACATGCAATTTGGTGTTCGTTATAACTTTAACTAATCTTTAATTCAAACAATTTTTTTTAGCCTCGACTTTTCAGTCGGGGCTTTATTGTTATAGGGGTACATGTTTTTTTATATTTGAATGCTTTATAGCTTACGGTTCGTGTAATAAAACTACTACTTCGTGTAAAAAATAAACTTTTTTCATTGTTGATGATTATTTTTATTATGGAAAACAAAAAAAATATCATGAAAATTGCGCACTCTCTTGGAAAAAAACTAATTCCTCTTAGAACCTTAATGGATTATTACTATCATTGATTCATCCCTCCTACGTTCTATTATTGCTATCCTAAACTTAAGCGCTATTGTGAGATTTATAATTGTTTATGTGATTGATAAAATTTAACAATTAAAATTATTTTAACATGAAAAAAATCTACTACACAATTGCACTGGTCATTATGCTAATAAGTGCTTGTAAAAAAGAACAAACATTACCTGAGATTAATAGTACTCCTGTTTCAACAGACATCTTAGCTAAACTTAAATCTGCGGGATTTGATACTTCAGAAGGATTAAGCAAATTCAAAAATGGCTATCTCGTAGAAGGAGATATTTTTATGACTGTTGAAGACATTAATAAATTAAGTCAGGAGTCAAAAATAAAAATACCCTTTAGTTTGACACCAAAAGCTCTTAAACTTCAGAGTACTGATCCTATCAGCCATTATCATACTAATAATTTATTAAGTTTTAGCTCATCAAAAAGAACTATAAATATCTATATAGAACCTTCATTCGGACCATATATTCAAGATTGTTTAGATGCTGCTATCTTGAGGTATAATACATTAGATTTAGCAATTATTTTCAATCGCATAACAAGTGCTACGGGTGCGGATATTGTAGTTTCAAGCATTTATTTAGATCCTGCTATATATGGAAATAATGCTTATCTAATGTCAGCAGGTTTTCCTACATCAGGAAATCCATATAATCAAATATTTATAAACACACATTATTTTAATAATAGCAATAATAGGCTGGATGCCACAAGTACTTTAGCACACGAAATTGGACACACAATTGGTCTAAGACATACAGATTATATGAATAGGGCTTTTAGTTGCAATGTTGTAAACCCAGGGAATAATGAAGGCACTGGATCTAATGGAGCTAATCATATAGGAGGGACATCTGTAGGGCCTTCAAGTAACTCTTTCATGCTTGCCTGTTCCAATCAATTTGTTGATAGAACCTTCACTACAGATGATATTATAGCATTAAAAGCTCTATATCCTTACAGAAAAAATTATTATATCAAAGAAATATGGACTCTGATATATGACAACTCGTATTATACAACATATAATGATTATGATAAGAGATCATACGATATAACTTTGGAATTTTATCAAGATGCTGCGGGTACAATACCGCTTGTTACATCTAATTTTTTTATATTAAATATATTTTATTATAATGGAGGTGTAGATTCAGTTACAAATATTCTTTTAAATGATGGAATATCTTCATATCATCTTGGAGAATGGACAATCGACAGGGAATGGGAATTTGGAAATCAAACAGTAGATAATACTTCTGGTTTTCAATTAGCTTACTGGTCTAATTCCTATTATGGACACGTTACCTGGTGATGGGCTAATTATAGTTTTGTAAATAAAGCTAATATAAACTATACAATTTGGTATTGTTATGACTTAATCCAATTGCTCATTAGAATTCGTTGAACGCAATTATATCTAACTTTAGAACATCTTATTAACATAAAAAGCTTCCACATGGAAGCTTTTTATGGTTAAAATGATCAGTGCTATTGATAAATTAAGCCGTTCTTAAACAACTCATTCAATACACCTGCCAACCGAATACCACCCATTTCTATTCGTTTATTCACAATATCGATATGCGATTGGTAATAAGCCTCATCTAATTTATTGTTCTTTTCCACTTCTTCATAAAGCTTTGAACTGATTTTGTAGCTTTCGAATAACCAGTCAACTGGTGTGGCCCTTTGCCATTTTCTTATTCTGGATTTGCTCACCTTATCTTTTTCTACTAGCTGAGTGATACTCAATCCTTGGTGATCCAGTAAACGACTATCCCAAAGTGAATGAAGATTGGTTCCCTTTCCATCAAACTGAACCTGGATAGTATTCCCGCCTTTGTCTGCCGCTCTGCTTACATGCATCGGTTGGTGAGCATCTCCAACCAAATGAACAATAAATTTAAGTGCGATGATTTTCTGATTTTTTGTTGCACTTGAATCTCTGATGATTGATTCATTTAATGCCAATGCAGTTAAGAGATTTTCGTTTTTAATGGCTATTATAGAATCTTTAAACTTGCTCCGGCTTAAACCTAGCGGAAGGTTAACAAAGTGCCAGCCAGCAGTATTTTTATATTCTGGTTGATTCCGAACTTCATCTGCCCATGAAGCAACATCGATGAGACTTTCGCTTCCCAGCAGTGTTTTAACTGCTTTCCTCGCTTCTTCAGTTAAATGATTTTCGGCAATAGTGGCCACGGTTTTATGTCCGAAAAATCCCCAGGAGCCGAAGAGGACAGCAATGCAGATGAGTGCAAACGCGATAGTTATTCTTTTCATGCTGCGAAGATATTAATCTACGCGCAATTGTATTTGATGCCTTGTAAATATTACAATTGGGAAGAGGGATCTAATAAAACAAAAAGGGCTTTGAAATTAAGTTCAAAGCCCCTCTGTAAAGATTTTAAAAATATTTAATTATAAACAAAAGTTCCCATTTCGCTCCTAATGGTTGCCTGTTTCTGATCTCCTTTTTCTATGCAACCAATAATCTGTGCATCGATGTTAAAGCTTTTTGAAATTTCAATAATGCTTTCTGAAATCTCCAGCGGAACATAGAGTTACATTCTGTGATCTATATAACATGCCTTAAAAAGATCCTAGGTATATAACTAAACTCCTTTAATATGTATTATGGCATAATTTTGATATATACAGATATACGAATATATAGATATATTTGTATATAAAATTTATCTATATGACAATTGCAACAATACAAATACCCGACAATAAGGCAACTTTAGTTAAGCAATTACTTCATGAGCTGGGAGTTAAAATCACAGATGAAAAATCTGAAGAAAGTCCTTATGATCCACAATTTATAGCTAAAATAAAAAAGGCTGATGAAGAAATTAAGAATGGACTTACTAAAAAAATACCTGTTGCTGATCTATGGAAATAGAATATACCCAACAAGCACAGAATGATTTAATATTTTGGAAAAAATCTGGTAATAAGTCTATACAAAATAAAATCATTCGATTATTAAATGCCATATTAGAAAGTCCATATACTGGGATTGGGAAGCCAGAGGCTTTAAAATATGAACTAACAGGTAAATGGTCAAGAAGAATAAATGAAGAGCACAGAGTTATTTATATAGTTACTGAGGAAATAATTTATATCGAATCTCTAAAAGGACATTATTGATCTGATACATTATTTTCTTTCTAATTATAAACAAAAGTTCCCTTTTCGCTCTTAATGGTTACCTGTTTCTGATTCCCTTTTTCTACGCGACCAATAATCTGTGCATCAATATTAAAGCTTTTTGAAATTTCAATAATGCTTTCAGCAATCTCCTGCGGAACATAGAGTTCCATTCTGTGCCCCATATTAAAGACCTTATACATTTCTTTCCATTCCGTACCTGATTCTTCCTGAATCAATTTAAAAAGAGGAGGTACAGGAAATAGATTATCTTTTATCACATGGATATCGTCGTTAATGAAATGCAACACCTTCGTTTGTGCGCCACCACTACAATGAACAATCCCGTTGATTTGATCGCGATAGCTTGCTAATATTTTCTTGATTACTGGTGCATAAGTCCGGGTAGGTGATAAGACTAATTTTCCTGCCGTTATTTTTCCAAAACCTTCCACCTCAATTTCGTCTGTCAGTTTCTTCTGACCAGAAAAAATCAGATCAAATGGAACTGCAGGGTCAAAACTTTCAGGATATTGATTCGCTACCGATTTTTCAAAAACATCATGACGGGCGGAGGTTAAGCCGTTGGAACCCATTCCGCCATTGTATTCGGTTTCATATGTTGCTTGTCCGTAGGAGGCTAAAGCCACAATTACGTCGCCGGGTTTAATGTTGTCATTGCTGATAACATCTTTACGTTTCATCCGGCAGGTAACTGTAGAATCTACAATGATGGTACGCACTAAATCGCCAACATCTGCAGTTTCTCCACCTGTAGAGTAGATGGAAATTCCTTGTTCACGTAAGTCGGCTAAAATTTCTTCTGTTCCATTAATTACGGCAGCAATTACTTCACCCGGAATCAGGTTTTTATTACGCCCGATTGTTGAAGATAATAGAATATTGTCGGTTGCACCAACGCAGATTAAATCATCAAGATTCATGATTATGGCATCCTGGGCAATTCCTTTCCATATAGATATGTCGCCGGTTTCTTTCCAGTAAACATAAGCCAGTGAGGATTTGGTACCTGCACCATCTGCATGCATAATATTACAGTAATCTTCATCACCGCTCAAAATATCAGGAATGATTTTACAGAATGCTTTAGGGAAAATTCCTTTGTCGATATTTTTGATGGCATTATGCACATCTTCTTTGGAAGCGGAAACGCCGCGTTGATTGTACCTGTTATCACTCATGTTGCGGCAAAGATAGTGGAAAAAGTCGGGAGTCAGAAGTCGGGAGTCAGAAGTTTTGGGCGGTTTAGGTAATTTGTAGTTTGTTGGTAATTGGAAGTTAAGAGTAGGGAATGGATAGTTAGAAGTTTAGTTTGGAAGTCGGGATCTTAAACTTAATGGTTGAGGTTTAAAATAATGATCCTAAAACCCTTAAATCCCAAAAATAATGATCCAAAAAAAAAAGCGTAAAGTTTTCACTTTACGCCCTATACTTTTAGCTTACGCCATTCTTATTTCATGAACAACAACTCTCTGAATTTTGGTAAAGGCCAAACGCTGTCATCAACAATTTGCTCCAATTTATCTGCATGATAACGGATTAAATCGAAGTAAGATTTAACTTTCTCATCGTAAGCAATTGCTTTCTCACGTGTATCCTCGATTTTGTTGGTCACTTTACGTTCTTCTAACATGGCATCGATATTAGATTTAACGATGTCTAAATGTTCAGATAATTTCTTAACAATTTCGAGAGAAGATTTGCTTTCGATACCTAACTCTTTTAATCCTTTTACGTTCTCGATTAATGAGTTTTGGTAAGCAATTGCAGCTGGAATAATTGCAGTATTTGCAACTTCGCCCATTACACGTGCCTCAATCTGTAATTTTTTGTAGAAATTCTCTAACATGATTTCATGACGGGCATGAATTTCACGTTTGCTGTAGATGTTTGTAGAAGCAAATAAATCTGCTGATTTCTCTGTTAAATAAGCATCTAAAGCCTTAGGTGTAGTTTTGATGTTTGATAAACCACGTGCTGCAGCTTCATCTTCCCACTCCTGGCTATAACCGTTACCTTCAAAACGAATCGATTTAGATTCTTTGATGTATTTTTTAATTACGGTTAAGAGTGCGATATCTTTTTTATCACCTTTCTTGATCAATTTATCAACTTCAGTTTTGAATTTAACCAATTGCTCAGCCATAATTGCGTTTAAGATCGTCATTGGTGCTGAAGAGTTAGCTGAAGAACCAACTGCTCTTAACTCAAATTTGTTCCCTGTAAATGCGAAAGGAGAGGTACGGTTACGGTCTGTATTATCCAATAAAATTTGAGGAATTTTAGGAATACCTAACCAGAGTGCATTATCTTCTTTAATTTTTTTGCTGATGCGTGAGTGCTCGATTTCATCTAATACATCGTTCAATTGAGAACCAAGAAAAATAGAAATGATTGCAGGTGGCGCTTCGTTAGCACCTAAACGGTGATCATTACTTACCGATGCAATACTTGCACGTAATAAATCTGCGTGCTCGCTAACCGCTTTAATTGTATTTACAAAGAAAGCAAGGAACATTAAGTTGTTTTTAGGCGTTTTACCTGGTGCCAATAAGTTTTTACCAGTATCGGTAATTAACGACCAGTTATTGTGTTTACCAGATCCATTGATGCCAGCATAAGGTTTCTCATGTAATAAAACACGGAAATGGTGACGACGTGCAACTTTTTCCATCAAATCCATCAATAATTGATTATGATCGATTGCTAAGTTGATTTCTTCGTAAATAGGGGCACACTCAAACTGAGAAGGTGCAACCTCGTTATGACGGGTTTTTAATGGAATACCTAATTTTAAAGCTTCATTTTCAAAATCAACCATGTAAGTGAAAACACGCTCAGGAATTGATCCGAAGTAATGATCTTCTAACTGCTGACCTTTAGCAGACATGTGTCCGAATAAAGTACGGCCAGTTAATAACAAATCAGGACGTGCGTTAAATAACGACTCATCAACTAAGAAATATTCTTGTTCGATACCTAAAGATGCATTTACTTTCGTGATGCTCTTATCGAAGTATTGACAAACATCAACAGCAGCTTTATCAAGTGCAGATAATGCTTTTAACAATGGAGCTTTATAATCTAATGCTTCACCAGTATAGGATACAAAAACAGTTGGAATACAAAGTGTTTTTCCAGCTTTGCTTTCCATAATGAATGCCGGAGAAGAAGGATCCCAAGCGGTATAACCACGTGCTTCGAAAGTATTACGAATACCTCCATTTGGGAAACTTGATGCATCTGGCTCTTGTTGAACTAACGCGCTACCTGCAAATTTTTCGATTGCACCGTCGCCACTTGGCTCAAAAAATGAATCATGCTTTTCTGCTGTTGTACCGGTTAGCGGCTGAAACCAATGCGTGTAGTGCGTTGCACCAGCACTCATTGCCCAGGCTTTCATCGCTGTTGCAATTTGGTTAGCGTCATCAGAATTAATTAATTCACCTTGGTTGATAGAGGAGATTAATTTTTCATACACGTCCTTAGATAAGAAATCTCTCATTTTTTTCTTATCAAATACATTAGCGCCAAAAAAATCAGAAATTTTTGAAGATGGTGATTTAACTTCTGGTGAAATTCTGTTTTGAGCCTCTTTTAATGCGATGGTTCTTAAGCTTTTCATTAATTTGTTATGTTTTTTGTCAAAAATAGGATATTTTATTAATTTTTATAAAACAATCGTAAGAAATATATCAATTTTATTGAAAATGAAATAAAAAAATGTTTTTGAGATGGAAAATTTCATTTTTGATAAAGAAAGAAGATTTTTTGAATGTTTTATGGAATTGATGATTTTGATACATCATGCTTAAAACTCTAAAACTATGTTCAATTCATCAATCAATGTGTACAAAACCGAGTGGCTCGATCTTGTATTTGCAGACCGCAACAAAACTTATGGTGCTTACGAGCTGAGATCTAAATCATCAAAGATCATGACCAAAGCGCTACTGATCTCTGCGGGTTTATTTCTATTAATAAGCTTCGCTCCAATGGTGTACAGTAAAATGTTTCCAAGTGTTGTAGAGGTAGTTGTCCCTCCTAAAGTAGTTGTGTTAGATAACGTTATCCATGAGATGAAAAAGCCAGAACCTGAGAAAAAGATTGAGCCTGCAAAATCAGATCCTGTAAAAGTGAAAACAATAGCAGTCTCCTCTAACATCGTGGTGGTGGATAAAAAAGAACTTCCGGAACCTCCAAGCATCAAAGAAATGCAGGATGCAGTAATCAGTAACAAAACCCAGGATGGAGAAATTAGGCCAAATCTGGTGATTAATGGCACACTAGCAACTGGTGCAGGAGATGGTCTATCCAAAGGTGAGGAAGGCGGAGATCCGAATGCGATCGTAGAAAATATGGGTGTAGATGAATACCCGGAATTTGCTGGTGGAATGAAAGCCTTTACTAAATATATGGAACGTAATTTACGCTATCCATCTCAAGCACAAGAAGAAGGGGTAAAAGGTAAGGTTTTTGTGAGTTTTGTGGTTGAAATAGATGGTTCTATTACCGATGTGAAAGTACTTAGGGGCATTGGCTTCGGTTGTGATGAGGAAGCGATGAAAGTTATCAAAAAATCTCCACTCTGGAAACCAGGACGAAATAAAGGCAAGGCCGTTCGGGTAAGGTACAATATGCCAATTAACTTCAATTTGATGTAAATGGGATGGAAGAAGTAATATGGAAAATGGGTGACGGAAAAAGGAAATGAATGAGGTGAGATACAAGGCGTATGTTGGGAAAAGCAACTAAATGAAATTTTCTATTAATGCTCTTATTTTTAGAAAAATGTGAGGTTGGATGTAAACTGAAGGCTGTATCATAAATTTGAAATGTTATTCTGAGCCTGTCGAAGAACTTGTTAAAACTGCCTTTATGGTATTTCGACAAGCTCAACGAGGCAAATCTGGAAATAAATCGACTTATGATGCAGCCTCTTTGTTCTTAAGAGGTAGGTATAATTCAATATGATGTCGCATTTCGTTACATTTTTAATGTATCGAACTGTGTTGCTAACTTCACATCAGATGGACGTTTGGCATTATTGTCTATGATTTTACCATCTGGACCAATTAGAATAAACCTCGGAATTGTAGTAATTCCAAATGTTTTTATGAAATCAGATTTGAAATCTTTGTCGGCCATTAATTGAATTCCTCCCAGACTGTTGTTTTTTACGAAATCAAGCCATTTTTGTTTATTCTCTATAATGTCGACTGAAATACTTACAAACTTTATTTTCTTGCTTCTATAGCGCTCTTCTAATTTTTTTAAGGATGGAATTTCAGCAATACACGGGCCACACCAAGTGGCCCAAATATCAATATAAACATATTTTCCTTTTAAATTTGTAAGACTAACAAGCTGGCCAGCGGGATTTTTATACTTAAAATTTGGCGATAATGCACTTGATAATGTTGCTGATAAGTTTTGGTAGGTTTTTCGTATTTCAGCTTTGTGTACCTCATCCTTGGATTTACTTAAAAATGACTGGTAGACATCATTTACATCATCAGGCTGTTTAGCTTTTTTTATTGCACTAATGCTATAGCGATATGTAAACTGCTCTTTAATATACGCATTATTAATTAGTGATTCCAAAATAATGAGTTTAATTTTATCTTCATTTTTGATCGAATCTCTCATTTTCTCGTAGTTTTTTCCATATGTGAGGTAATCGATTTTCAAAGCAATCAGCTCTTTATAATATTTACTATTGCAATACAACATTTCATTATTCAGATCTAAATCATCATAAATAATGTTATTGAGTGAATCTTTTCCAGCGACACTTAATTTTTTTGAAAATTGAGACTGATAAGCATCCATGAGCTTCTGCGTGTGGTTTTCTTTTCGATCTGCAATAGGAACGGCTAATATCTGCCTCAGCGCTGTCATCTTTGTGGAATCTAATCCGTAGAATCGGCTATACACTGCTAAGCAATAGCGTTTATCTAATTCTGCTTCCCGTTTGATAAAAGCTTTAAAAAATGTATTCTTGGATTGATCTGCTGATGCATTTGTTTTTTTGATATAGTCATCTAACATTGGAATAAATAAATTTGGCTCAGTTAAAAGGTATTGATGCCAAAGGGCATAACCTGGATTACCTAAAAATTGATTCAAATGGCCATTCATTTTCTGTAGTACATCATTCTCAATTTTTCCACTTCCTTCGAAGTGGTACTTGTTGGCTTGTTGCGTAACAGTGAGTGTATAATCGGGCTCAATATAAATTAAACCAACTTTTCCGAAGTTGTAAAAACCCTGTTTCAAAACTTTAATATCCATTTCGAAATGACCAGATTTATCGGCTTTGATTGGTATGGGGGATATTTCATTACCTTCGATTGTCCATGTCGTATCCGCAAGAGTAGGGATGTTGCCAAGAAGCTGTGCTTTAGCATTGCTCATGAAGAAAAACATAGCAAGCACTGAAATTATTAATTTAACCATAATAACTAATTATTTAGTTAAATATAGTAACTAATATTTTAGTTTGCTGAAATCTGAGGAATTATTTTTTTAAAAAAAAAGCTGTCCCGGAAGGAGACAGCTTCAAATTTTAATATTTAAGTCAGACTATTTATGGCTTTCTACCCATTTCCTTGCATTTACAAACGCTTCAATCCATGGGGAAACTTCATCTTTTCTACCTGCGGGATAATTTGCCCAATGCCATTGAAACAATGAACGTTCAATGTGTGGCATCATCACCAAATGGCGGCCAGTCTCATCGCACATCATTGCGGTATTGTAATCTGATCCATTCGGACTAGCCGGATAAGTTTCGTAAGCGTATTTCGCAACAATTTTGTATTGATCTTCTGCGTATGGTAAGGAGAATCTTCCTTCGCCATGCGATACCCAAACACCTAATGTGCTGCCTGCCAGGGTTGATAACATAACCGAATTATTCTCCTGCAAGGTTAATGAAGTGAAAATACTTTCGTGTTTACCGCTCCTGTTGTGCAGCATTTTTGGTTTGTCATCGTGGTTTTTGTTAATTAATCCCAACTCCACAAATAACTGGCAACCATTACAGATCCCTACCGATAAAGTATCCGGACGGGCAAAGAATTTCTCTAAAGCTACTCTTGCTTTTTCATTGTATAAAAATGCACCAGCCCAACCTTTTGCAGATCCTAAAACATCAGAGTTAGAGAATCCACCAACGGCACCAATAAATTGAATGTCTTCTAATGTCTCCCTTCCGGTAATTAAATCCGTCATGTGTACATCTTTCACATCGAAACCAGCTAAATACATCGCATTTGCCAATTCGCGTTCAGAGTTACTGCCTTTTTCACGAATAATCGCCGCTTTCGGACGTGGTTTAGAAGAATCAATCTCTGGTTTCTTTCCATCAAATTGCAATGGAAAACTGTACTTTAAAACGTGATTTTTATAGTTATTATAGCGTTCTTTGGCTAAACCATTACCAGTTTGTTTACTGTCTAACAAGTAAGAAGTTTTAAACCAAACATCACGTAGATGATCAATATCGAAACTGAAATCAGTTCCAGCATTTTTTATTTCCAGCGTAGCTGATGAATTGACTATACCAATTTTATGGAAAGTTACGTTATTTGAAGTCAAGGTTTCTTCAACTGAAGCATCTGCCTGGAAAACCAAAGCGATGTTCTCCGCAAACAATAACTTAATAATATCTTGTTCAGCTAAAGCGGATAAATCAAGAGATGCACCTAAGTCGCGATCAGCGAAACACATTTCCAATAACGTTGTAATTAAACCACCGCTACCAATATCGTGTCCGGCCTGAATTTTATCTTCTTTAATTAGCTGTTGAATGGTGTTAAACGCCTTCGCAAATTGATCTGCATTTTTAACATCAGGTGTTTCCGTGCCGATTTTATTTAATATCTGAGCGAAAGACGATCCGCCTAACTTGTAATTATCGTTAGAAAGGTTGATGTAATAAATAGCTCCTCCATCTTTTTGAAGCACTGGTTCTACAACTTTCGTAATATCATCGCAATTACCGCCGGCAGAAATGATCACTGTTCCGGGGGCAATTACATCGCCATCTTTGTATTTCTGTTTCATTGATAGCGAATCTTTCCCTGTGGGGATGTTGATTCCTAAGTCGATTGCAAACTCAGAACAAGCTTTAACCGCCGCATATAAGCGTGCATCTTCACCTTCGTTTTTACAAGCCCACATCCAGTTAGCAGAAAGCGAAACGCTTTTTAAACCATCTTTTAAAGGTGCCCAAACAATGTTCGATAAAGATTCTGCAATGGCATTTCTACTTCCAGCAGCCGGATCAATCAGTGCGGAAAGCGGTGCATGACCAACAGAGGTGGCCACACCTTCTTTTCCCTGAAAATCTAAGGCCATTACACCACAGTTATTTAAAGGCAATTGTAATGGTCCGGCAGTTTGTTGTTTAGCAACACGGCCGCCTACACAACGGTCAACCTTATTGGTTAACCAATCTTTAGACGCCACTGCTTCTAATTGTAAAACCTGCTCCAGGTATGTATTTAATGCTGATTGATCATAATTGATGGCATCATATTTACGATCGATGGTTTGATCATCCATCACAATTTTTGGAGAGCTGCCGAACATGTCTTTCAACTCCAGATCCATCGGCTTGATGCCAGATGTTTCAGATTTGAAAGTAAAACGATGATCGCCGGTTACTTTACCAACGGTATACATTGGTGAGCGTTCGCGGTCGGCAATTTTTTGTAAGGTTTCTATATGTTCGTTGCCAATCACTAATCCCATTCTTTCCTGAGATTCGTTACCAATAATTTCTTTTGCAGATAGGGTAGGATCGCCAACTGGTAATTTATCTAAGTTGATTAGACCACCGGTTTCTTCCACCAATTCTGATAAGCAGTTTAGGTGACCACCAGCACCATGATCGTGGATCGAGATAATTGAATTGTGTTCGCTCTCTACCATTCCACGAACGGCATTTGCAGCGCGCTTCTGCATTTCCGGGTTAGATCTTTGGATGGCATTTAACTCAATACCAGATCCATGCTGACCTGTGTCTGCAGACGAAACTGCGGCACCACCCATTCCAATTCTATAATTTTCGCCACCTAAAATAACGATGTTATCGCCTTCCTGTGGTTTAAGTTTTTGTGCCTGACTTGCCTTTCCATAACCAATACCACCAGCAAGCATGATTACTTTATCGAAACCTAACTTTCTTGGTTTTACATTCAATTTGTCTAAATGCTCATCATGCTCGAAGGTTAAAACTGATCCTGTAATTAATGGCTGACCGAATTTATTTCCAAAATCTGTTGCACCATTTGATGCCTTGATCAGGATATCCATTGGTGTTTGGTATAACCATGCTCTTTCTTCGACACCTTTTTCCCATGGGCGATTTTCTTCCAAACGGGAAAGAGCTGTCATGTAAACAGCCGTTCCGGCTAAAGGCAAAGAACCTTGACCGCCAGCTAATCTGTCTCTGATCTCGCCACCCGAACCAGTTGCTGCACCATTAAAAGGCTCTACAGTGGTTGGAAAATTATGTGTTTCCGCTTTTAATGAGATTACGGATTCGAAATCGCTTGTAGTATAAAAATCAGGAATATCTGCACGTTTAGGTGCAAATTGCTGAACGGTTGGCCCCTTAATAAAAGCCACATTATCTTTATATGCAGAAACGATATCGTTTGGATGTGCTTCTGATGTTTTACGGATTAATTTAAAAAGAGAGGTTGGTTGCTCCACACCATCAATTACAAAGGTACCATTGAAAATTTTATGGCGGCAATGCTCTGAATTTACTTGAGAGAAACCGAAAACCTCTGAATCGGTTAAAGGTCTTCCCAGATTTTTAGCTAAAGTATTTAAATAATCAACCTCTTCATCACTTAAAGATAAGCCTTCTTGTTTATTGTAAGCAGCAATATCAGTGATTTCTAAAATCGGTTCAGGTTTAATGTCGATGGTATAAACATCCTGATCAAGCTTTTCATATTTCTGAGAAAGCATCGGGTCGTAATCAGCAAAATCCTGAACAACTTTAGCAAATTCTTCAATTCTGATAATCCCCTGCATGTCCATGTTCTGGGTAATCTCTACGGCGTTGGTACTCCAGGGAGTAATCATCGCTGCTCTTGGTCCTACAAAGAAGCCACTTAAAGCCGTTTCTGTAGTGATTTTGGCACCGCCAAACAACCATTCAAGTTTAGTAATATCATTGGTAGTGAGCGTTTTGTCTGTTTGTAATACAAAAACCGCCTGCGATTGACTAAGGAAGAAATGAATCATGCTTTTTTTTTGAAAGTGCAAATTTAGCTTTTTTAAATTTAAGGATAGAATGAATGGCGGATAGAATTGGCAATTGTTGAATGATTCTATGTCAAACTTGTGAAATGGTATGTGATTTAGGGGGTATAAGTTAGATTTACAATTTTTTATCCATTCAGATTTTTAGATTCGTATGAACGGTGGGTTAAAGCGGTCGTCATCCTGAACTTGATTCAGGACCTATGTTTTATATTATTGATTTTTTCACTTGTTAGCCATAAAAAAATCTGTTTTGCATTGCGATTTGCCATCAACGAACCCATGGTTTGGTGGCTCACCAACCATTTGCCATCACTTTGGCTTTCCTCGGCTGGCCGCCGAAAGGCTCTAAACTTCTTCTTGATAAAAAGTTTAACAAAAATCAAGGCTTGGATCTGATGTCGGATTAGCGCATCGAAATTTAAATGGCGGTAGCGCAAGGGCTCGATTTGGTCTGTAATAAAGATTTGTTTTAGGAGCCGTTCGCACTACCTTGGGTTTGGGGTATTTGAACGTGGGTGCAAAAATTTCAACGGCTTCTCCTTCCATCATCTCCTAGGCCGGATAGCAGGATGCAGATTGCAGGGTGTGAATAGTTAGGTGTCGATCGCGAGGTGCGAAGAATGCTTTTTTTTGCGCTCTTTCCCTTCCGGGGAAAGGTGCCGATAGGCGGATAGGGGCCGTTTTTCCGCTGCGCTGGCTTTCCTCGGCTAGCCGCCGAAGGGCTCTTACTTTTTTGCTTGATCAAAAAAGTAACAAAAAAATCAAGGCTTGGATCTGATGTCGGATTAGCTCGTCGAAATTTAAATGGCGGTAGCGCAAGGGCTCAATTTGACTTTTAATAAAGATTTGTTTTAAGGAGCCGTTCGCGCTACCTTGGGTTTGGGGTATTTGAACGTGGGTGCAAAAATTTCAACGGCTTCTCCTTCCATCATCTCCTAGGCCGGATAGCAGGATGCAGATTGCAGGGTGGAAATAGAAAGGTGTCGATCGCGAGTGCGAAGAATGCTTTTTTTTGCGTTCTTTCCCTCCCGGGGAAAGGTGCCGCTAGGCGAATTGGGGCCGTTTTTCCGCTGCGCTGGCTTTCCTCGGCTAGCCGCCGAAGGGCTCTTACTTTTTTGCTTGATCAAAAAAGTAACAAAAAAATCAAGGCTTGGATCTGATGTCGGATTAGTGCGTCGAAATTTAAATGGCGGTAGCGCAAGGGCTCGATTTGGTCTGAAATAAAGTATTTATTTTAGGAGCCGTTCGCGCTACCTTGGGTTTGAAGTATTTGAAACGGAAGTGAAAAAATTTCAACGGCTTCTCCCTCCATCATTTCCTATGCCGGATAGCAGGGTGGAAATAGTAGGTGCCGAAAGTAGGGTGGAAATAGTTAGGTGTCGATCGCGAGGTGCGATAAATGCTTTTTTCTTGCGCCCTTTCCCTTCCGGGGAAAGGTGCCGTTAGGCGGATAGGGGCCGTTTTTCCGCTGCGCTGGCTCTCCTCGGCTAGCCTCCGAAGGGCTTTCTTCTTTTCCTTGATGAAAAGAAGCAAAAATCAAGGCTTGGATCTGATGTTGGATTAGCGCGTCGAAATTTAAAAGGCGGTAGCGCAAGGGCTCGATTTGGTTTGTAATAGGAATGGATCTTTAGGAGCCGTTCGCGCTACCTTGGGTTTGGGGTATTTGAACGTGGGTGCGAAAATTTCAACGGCTTCTCCTTCCATCATTTCCTAGGCCGGATAGCAGGATGCAGATTGCAGGGTGGGAATAGTTAGGTGTCGATCGCGAGGTGCGAAGAATGCTTTTTTTTGCGCTCTTTCCCTCCCGGGGAAAGGTGCCGCCAGGAGGATAGGGGCTTTTGGAACTTTTATCTACTTTACGAGCTTAGTAGAAGGATTCTTTTGTCTTCATTATTTTTCTGCAACTTTGCCCTTCCAATTCATTTATTCAAACATTTACTCATTCAAAACTCAATTTTATGTTCAAGCGGGTCCATCATATAGCCATTATCTGTTCTGATTATGAAAAATCGAAAGATTTTTATGTGAATAAATTAAATTTTACGGTGTTGGCTGAGGTTTTCAGGGAAGAACGAAATTCTTACAAATTAGACCTTGCTGTTAATGGTCTCTATCAGATTGAACTTTTTTCATTTGAAAATCCACCAGCTCGTTCATCTAGACCTGAGGCACAAGGTTTACGGCATCTGGCTTTCGAAGTTGATGACATTGAGGCTGAAGTTGCCAGATTGAGTGCAGTCGGAATAATTACCGAACCCATTCGAATCGATGAATTTACTGGAAAGAGATTCACTTTTTTTGCTGATCCGGATGGATTGCCGCTGGAATTGTATGAGGGGTAGAGGGGGGAGATGGTAAGTTGGTTAGTTGGGTTATGTGGTTAGAGGTTTAGGAGGTTAGTTGGGCAGGCGGTAAGTTGGTTAGGTGTTTAAAGTGTTGAGTTGGTTGTTAGGTATTATGAGTGTTTTTAAATTTAAGCAGTTTGAAGTCGACCAAACGGGTTGCGCCATGAAAATTAATACCGATGGAGTGTTGATTGCTGCAATGGCTAATCATGAAAGGCCTCAACATATCTTAGATATTGGAACAGGGACAGGGGTGATGGCACTCATGCTTGCACAGCGTTTCCCTCAAACTGAGGTTGAGGCGGTTGACGTTGATGCACAGGCTGCAGAAACTGCTGGAAGAAATTTTCAGAAGTCAGTTTTTAGTGATCGGTTAACTATTAAGCATATCGCAATTGAACAATATAACCATTCCGAGCCATTTGACCTTATTGTTTCTAATCCTCCATTTTTTGTGAACGATCTGAAGAACATAGAGGAGCGAAAGGGGATTGCCAGGCATACAGACGAACGGTTCTTCGAAATGCTGATTGATAAGTCAAATGAGTTATTGGCACAAAAGGGTAAGCTGTGGTTAATTCTTCCGGTTAAGCAAGCCAACGAAGTAATTGAATATGCATTAATTCATCATTTAAGGCTTATTGAACGAATCAACCTTCACTCTGATGAACACAAGCCGACTTTCAGGCAGATTATCTGTTTAGCTAAAGAAGATTTAGGGTTCAGGGAAACTGATTTTTATATTTATGAATCACTTAAGGTACATAGCTCCGCGTATAAGTTATTGTTAAAGGATTTTTTTCTGGCCTTCTAATTTGATGAATTATGATAAGATCGTACATAAAATAACTACTGGTAATGCTGCTGTTTGAGGCTGAAAAAATCGATTAGTCTCTTTCCGGGGTAAATGATAAACTTATAAATAGCTGCTGATGTTTGTAAACATCAGCACAATTAAATTCACAAAATGAGAAAAATAGGCTTGATTTCTGATACACACGGATACCTTGATGATGCTGTTTTTAAACACTTCGATCAGGTAGATGAAATTTGGCATGCCGGTGATTTTGGTCCTGATGTGGCAGCGCCGCTTGCTGCCTTTAAACCCTTACGCGGGGTATTCGGGAATATTGATGATGCGGCAATTCGTTCTGAATTTCCTGAGAAAAATCGATTTAGCTGTGAATCAGTAGATGTTTGGATGACTCATATTGGCGGTTATCCTGGAAAGTACTCCTCCTACGTTAAGCCAGAAATTTACACTAACCCTCCGAAATTATTCATCACCGGGCATTCACATATTTTAAAAGTAATGTTCGATGAAAAAATAAAATGTCTGCACATAAACCCCGGCGCGGCTGGAAAACATGGCTGGCACAAAGTGAGAACACTGATCAGATTTTGTATTTCTGAAGAAAATATTCATACCTTAGAAGTTATAGAATTATCAGGTAGATAATGTAAAATATACACTAAGTATGGGTTTTGGCGTAGTCACATTAGGGCAATTTATTATAGAAAAACAAGCGGATTTTCCTTACGCTAAAGGAGAACTTTCCAGGCTGTTGCGGGATATTGCTATTGCAGCAAAAATTGTAAACAGGGAAATAAACAAAGCTGGTTTGGTTGATATGATTGGCCACGTAGGTACGATCAACATACAAGGTGAGAAACAAAAAAAACTTGATGTATACGCCGATCAACAATTTATAGCGGCCCTAACCAGTGGTGGAGAATGTTGTATCATTGCCACTGAAGAGGAAGAAGAGATTATTCATATTGATTCGCCTGTTTCGCAGAATGCCAAATATATTGTTTGTATTGATCCAATGGATGGTTCTTCCAATACCGATGTTAATGTTGCAGTGGGTACGGTTTTTTCAATATATCGACGTAAATCTTTAGAGGGGAAAGCCAGTATTGCGGATGTTTTGCAGAAAGGTACGGAACAGGTGGCGGCTGGTTATATTATTTATGGCTCTTCTACTATGTTGGTTTATACCACTGGAAAGGGTGTGAATGGTTTTACGCTCGATCCTTCGATTGGCGAATTCTGTCTTTCTCACCCGGAAATGAAAATCCCGGAAACGGGTGCTACTTATTCCATCAATGAAGGAAACTACGTTCATTTTCCTGAGGGTGTTAAGCAATATATTAAGTATTGCCAGGTGGAAGATGAGGCTTCTAACAGACCTTACACTTCACGCTACATCGGCTCTATGGTTGGAGATATTCATAGAAGTTTGATCAATGGTGGAATATATATTTACCCTACTACAGCCCGCTCACCTGAAGGCAAGCTGAGATTGCTTTATGAATGTAACCCTATGGCTTTTATTATTGAGCAGGCCGGTGGCAAAGCCAGTACCGGTTTTGAAAGGATTTTGGAAATTCAGCCAACAGAGGTTCATCAACGCGTTCCTATTTTTATCGGTTCTATCCGGATGGTAGAAAAGGCAGAAGAAATGATGTTAAATGGTATTTCCAGATCTGATGAGGTAGAAGCTAAATTGGAAGGGATGGGTGTAATAGGCGGTATAGACTAACATCGAGGTTTTAATCATTTCCCATTATCTTCAAAAATAAACGAACTAAAGTTGTGGCTGTCTGATTGAATAAATCCATCGGCAGCCACAAATTCATTACCTGGGTAAATTTCACTTAAAAGAGCTTTCTGTTTTCTTAAAGCATTTTATTTCGCTCTGCTTCAAAAAACGTGTCTATTGCCAAGTTTTGTTTGTCTTGCGAGGCAAATACCGCTAGTCTGTCGCAACGCTCATTTTCCGGATGATCATTGTGACCTTTAATCCAAATGAATTTTACCTTATGCAGTTTGTATAATTCGAGGAAGCGGATCCATAGGTCCTTGTTTTTTTTATCCTTAAAGTTTTTAGTTACCCAACCGAAAAGCCATTTCTTTTCTACTGCATCTACTACATATTTTGAATCGGAGTAAACCGTTACTTCCTGATTTAAACTTTTCAGTGCTTCCAGGCCTTTAATTACGGCGAGTAATTCCATGCGGTTATTGGTGGTCATTCTGAACCCGCCACTTAATTCTTTATAGTGTTGTCCTGCTCTTAAAATGGTTCCCCATCCTCCTGGTCCGGGGTTTCCACTGGCTGCTCCGTCTGTATAAATCTCAATCATAAACAGGGTAAAGTTATGTTTTTAGGTTTAAAACTGGTTGTTTTATGTGGATGTGAAAAATTATTTTCATTTCAAATAATTGAATTTTAAGCAATTAAAAGTTAGTTGTTAATTCTTTAATAAAAATATTTGCAGGGATTGGTAAAAATCGTACTTTTGTGACACTAAAAAATACGGTGGTTGTAGCTCAGTTGGTTAGAGTATTGGTTTGTGGTGCCGAGGGTCGTGGGTTCGAGCCCCATCAGCCACCCAGAATTTTGAAAGGTCTTGACATTACGTTGAGACCTTTTTTTGTTTTAAGAGCATGCTCTTAAAATACATTATTTAGTTATTTCATCAATTGATAGTGTTCGGCATCTGTCTCCAATTTATTTCAATCTTCTAAAAAGTAAACGACTATTAAGGATCCATTTACTCATGGGCCGAAAACTTAAGTCTGACTTAAAAATATGATGGTGGGTATTAAGTAATCAAACTGATGATTATGATTTCAAAATCCATCTCCTTTCAAATTGCTGCATCATTCTTTAAGATCTGATTGAGAAAGATTTAAATCTTGTTCATATTTGTTTATTTTTTGGCTAAAGCACGGTATCGCACAGGATCCCAACAGCATCTTCATTTGTTGCCAAATATAGAGTAGCACATCAAACAACATGCTCTCATACACGAAGCAAAGGCTAAGTATAGGTAGATTAAAGGCGGACTGGAGGCGGATATAACGTGGGCTGGAGGCGGGTAAAGAAATCAATTATTTAAGAATAAGCAGAAAAATGCTATATTTAATTGATCATTCCCTTGATTACGCTAATATACTTAATTATTATGGCAACATTAAATGGAATGATCAGTTTTTCCGGTAAACTGGGCGACCTTGTTTTTTACAATCGGGGAAAAACAAAAGCTGTACGACAGCAAGTGAAGTCTTATCAGCTTTCTGAGAACAGCAAGAAAAGCGGTCGAGATTTTGGAGCGGCCAGTCGCACGGCAGCTTATATCAGAGCGGCCTTTTCATCCCTCGTTAAACGATATGCCGATGGGGATCTGGTCAATCGCCTCAATAAAAGGGTGATGGAGATTTTTAAAAGTATCCCCAAAGAACATGCTGGAAATAAAAAGCTCATTGATGGGAACCTTGGCCAGCTTCGGGGCTTTGAGTTTAATATTGCTACGCCTTTAAGTAAGCTATTGTTCCAACCACTGGGCGTTAAGATTCAGTCGCATGGGATACTCGAACTGGAATTTTCTAAAACTAAGCTTGAACAGTTTGTCCGGGTTATACCTAAGGCCAGTTGTGCGGTATTACAGGTGATGGTTTTTAATTTCGAACTGGATGGAGAACATTGTGAATTGATCAAAGTTAATGATATGGAAATTCCGCTAAATCTTACAGATTTTCCCGGTGCAAAATTAACGCTGAAAACAACGCAAAAAGGTGCTAGGGCTCTGATCATTGCTTTGGGTATTTCTTACCTGAGCAAGGGAATACTAAATGAAGACAAACGCTATTATGGCTGCCAGATTTCTCATGCCTGGCATTTGCAGGATGGGGTGGAGGTTAAGTTTATAACGTTAGTGGAGGAAAAAATAGAAGTAGTTGAAAAGGTGGGTGGAATCAGTTGGGAGATGGGTTGAACAGGGTGCGTTAATTTTAGCGGTTCTGAAAATATAGACTATGGTCTATAACCTAAATTATAACAGCATAACTTTCCGATTATATTAAGGCTAGCAGCGACAATTTAATTGAGTGGTTCTTATTTCTGACCATTTTGATTATACCGCAACAAGTCCAACTCAACAGATGGAAACTACTAAGGGTAGTTTGTAGGTGCTTATAATGCAGTTACCGGCTATTTTCAGAATGTAAAAAGCTATAATAAACACCGAAACAAAATTCAAATCCATGATGACGGGCAATGCATGGGGAGGGCGCAAGCTACCTTTGATTCGAAGTTGCCAAAATGTCTTTATGAACAGCTCTAAGAAAGCGTTTTGTCTTTTTGGTATGCTATTGAAGTTGTTTTCATAATAGTCGGCATGTAAATTGCTTGATAATCATTAGTATAGCTTTGGTTTTTAAATTTAAATTCCAAAGGTTTATTGAATTAATGCATATATTTGTACAAATGAAATCGGTAGATAACATAGCAAACATTTTTCCAAGAGATCTTTTCTGGGATGTTAATCCTTCTAAGTTAGATAGACAGGAAGATAAGGATTTAATTATCCCAAGGGCGCTTTATGCAACTACAGAAAGTACTTTTCCAGAAGATATCAGTCGTTTAGAGCGCTTGTACGATCGTGCTGAAATTGTTGAAGAGCTTAAAGTTACAAAAGAACGTATCAGTAATAAAGTGTGTGCGATGGTCGCTCAAAGATATCACATCAAGCAGTTTTCAAGATACTAATGGCTGCTGTTTCTGTAAAACTACTCGAAGCCAGAATTTATCTGGAGATTGATGAAATCCCAAATATTGGCATTTTTTTCGGTTAAGCAATTGGTTAGGATCATCTTTAGTAATATGGAATTTATTTTTAGTTTAGTACACGCTCACAAGTAATAAGTGAAATGGTTCAATTTCATTTCTTAAATTTCAATGATATCCCAGTCATCTAATTCCGCTAGCTTAGACATAAACTTTATTTCTTCATTCAGATGTACATAACCCATTTGATTACAGCGCATTTTGATTTCTTTTACATTAAAAGGATCAACATTCTGATGGTGATGGCCAAAGATCCAATAATCTGTTTTCCATTTCTTTTCACTCAATAATAACTCTGTAGCAAAAGCCTCATTTAATTTGCTCTCTTTGTAGCAATCAGGGTAATTTACAAAAGTAGGGGCATGGTGGCTGACTACAATTCTTGACATTCCCGGGCTGGTGGATAAAATTGCATCCAGATACGCTACTGATCTCGTGTGCTGTAAGTTATAATCTCCGACAGTTAAAGGTTTTCCGTTGAAATTGATATAACTGAAATCGGGCATCCGGCCGGCTACGTAACTTGAATTTTGATTTGAAATTCTAGACCATAGTGTGGTGAAAATGATTTCACACCTTTCTATGATAATTTTGGTTTCTTTTAAGAGATTTATATTTTCTTTTATATTAATATTTATCCCTTGCTGATATTCCGACAGGTCAGTACCATAAAACTCATGATTTCCAGGAACCCAGTAGACTTGTTTGTAGTTATCAGAAAGAAAACTGAAAAGATCGAGATGTCGATTAATATCTTTTAAGGGCATAATGTCGCCTGCCATCAGGAGTATTTCTGCTTTAGGCACAATTGGGCTAGCCTTGAGCATTTTTTTATTGGCATAGCATTCCATGTGTAGATCTGAAAGGAACTGTATTTTCATTCTTTGTTGCGTTATTTGAATCAAAACAAATTTAAACAAAAACCCAACGAATTTGTTGTGTTTTTGTATATTTGTAAAAACATGATACATTTTGATCCCATTATTTGATGAAGAAGGATATTTGCCTTCTGGAATTTATGAGGCTAGCTTGACAAAGTTCGAAGCTCATTTTTCGACCAATTTGGTCAGAAAAAACATTTTTCAAGGGTTTTTACGCTTGATTGCAGACCTCAAAAAGGTTGGGTGCGGTACGGTTTTCGTGGATGGTAGCTATGTGACCAGAAAAGAATATCCTAAAGATATTGATGTGTGTTGGGATGATCGGGGTCTTGACCTTAATTTGGTGATTGCAGCACTTCCTATTTTATGGGATCTTCAACACCCACGCGATCGTCAACAACGCCAGTATCGTGCCGACGTGTTTCCGGCATTTGTAACAGAGAATGGAAGCAAAAAAATGTTCCTCGACTTTTTTCAGCAGATAAAGGGGGAGGAACACAAACAAAAGGGAATCATAAAAATCAATATAAATGATTAAGAATCAAAAACAAGCCAAATCAACCCAAAACAAATTATTAGCACTTATTGAGGAAAGAAACGCCTATTTGAGTGCAAATGGTACCAAAGAGAAAGATGCGAGATATCTTCTTGGGCTCAATGGTTTTGAGGGATTAATAGGAGATCTTCAGGCGCAGTTATCTCAGTATGGCCAGCTAACCAAGGGGCAGTTCAATAAGATTCAGCCACAACTGCATTGTTTCCACGAGACGCTCATAGCAGCAAGAATTGCCCAAAATATCTCTCATAAGCAACTTGCAGAGATGACAGGCATGAAGGAACAACAGATCCAGCGTTATGAATCCACGGATTATGAAGGGGCATCTCACAACCGAATGGTTGAAATAGCCATTGCTCTTGGTATAAATTGTTCTTTTCAGGAGACATGGTTGATGAACGAATCTATTTCGTTAAGCTTTGATCTTCCTGGTGGTATCAGTCAAAAAGATGCAGCAGATTTGACAGAAAAGGTTAAGCAAAACGGTTCAATTTTCATACAATAATGAAGACAGTAACATTTTATTCCTACAAAGGCGGGGTTGGTCGGTCGCTTGCATTAAGTAAGATCGCAATGCGTCTCTCTGAGATGAACAAAAAAGTATGCGTCCTTGATTTTGACCTTGATGCGCCGGGACTTCGTTTCAAATTCAGGGACTATAACCTATCTTCTGAAGTTGAAAAAGGGATTGTAGACTACATTTACGAATTTTCCGACACGGGTAGGCACGATCATCCCATCAGTGAATATGCGGTAAAGCTCGTTCCGATAAATGAGTCATTCTCAGAAATTGATTTTATATCTGCGGGGGATATAGATGGTAGCGACTACTGGAAAAAGCTGTCCATGATTCGATGGGCGGATATGTTTTATGGAGACCATCCAAGGGGAGTATCCTTCTTCTTGGATCTTAAGGCAAAGATAGAAAGGGAATTGCAACCAGATTATTTTCTTATTGATTCGCGTACCGGAATTACCGATATATCAGGTATAACCTTGCGTCTATTGGCCGATCAGGTAGTGGTATTGGCAGTAAATAATCAAGAGAATATTTTTGGCTCGAAGAAGATTATTCGTAATCTGCTTTCCGATGGTTATCCAGGCGAACCCTTGAAGATAAACTTTGTATTAACCAGAGTACCTTTTAGCAGCACCGAAATTGAATTGGAGAACAGGGCAATAGAAATCCTCAAAGAGGATTTTGAACGTGAGCTTGGCGTTGAGGACTTCCAGATTTCTGTCATTCATTCCGATCTAGAGCTTAAGATGAATGATAGTTATGTTCCGCATAAACTTGCCATTGTCACCCAGAATGCTTCTTCAAAGGACTATTTCAAGCTTTTTGATTTGATTACTGAAAATAGCCTTAGTATGACCGATACTAGTATTAGGATTCGGGAAGCAGAAAATGAATTTGCAAAATATATGGCAGCTGACAATAGAGATCTGCAGTTTAAGCATATTGACCGTGCGATTACACTAAATCCTAGTAATTACATCTTCTATTCTCATAGAGGTATACTGCACTATCAAAATAGGGATGTACAAAAGGCAATTGCCGATTATCAGCGGGCAATAAAGCTAAATGCGAAGGATCCAGTACTAAAATTCAACCTTGCACATTTTTATGAGTCAATAGGGGAGCTTGAGACTTCCCTTGCATACTTGGATCAGTCCTATGATTTTGGCGAAAAGTCTTTTCTAGCGAAAAGTCGAATCATGAGTAGATTAGGTAGGTTAGAGGAATCAATAGAGTCATTGAATATCGTTCTGGAAATCAATCCTCTGAATGCAGTTGCACTAAATCGTAGAGCGCACGCTTTAAGGGTTCTCGGTAATTACCAGCAAGCATTTGTTGATATATCAAAAGCGATTGAGGCCGACCCGAAGCAGGCTATTTTCTTTGCTACTTTGGCGGAAATATATGCTGCGCAAGGTAAGCATGATGAATTTTATTTAAACTTTTCTATCGCGTTATCGAAAGGTCTGACTGCTTCTGCAATCGCTACAGCGAAAGATATTTATCTTAAATACTCAGGAGAGAAAAAGTTTGTAGAGCTTCTCACTAAATACAATATATTTCTGGATGACTTGTAGTAGACAGATTAATTAAGCCATATAGTACCCCTTCATCTTGTTCAGAAGGAGTACTATATGGCATATTATAAAGCTCTTAAACTTAACGTTTCTGTTCTATTGTTTTAAGACTTGCAGGATTTGGTATTATTTTGCTTTATGTTTCCTTAACAGCTGGACAATTTTATCCAATATTAACCCAAGACATTTCTCAAGAATCGACTGTTTCAATAATCCATTTTTTCAGAATTAATTTCCTAGCTAGACGCTTTAATTAATCATTCCCTTGATTACGCTAATATACTTAATTATTATGGCAACATTAAATGGAATGATCAGTTTTTCCGGTAAACTGGTGCCAGGGCTCTGATCATTGCTTTGGGTATTTCTTACCTGAGCGAGGGAATACCAAATGGCGACAAACGCTATTATGGCTGCCAGATTTCTCATGCCTGGCATTTGCAGGATGGGGTGGAGGTTAAGTTTATAACGTTAGTGGAGGAAAAAATAGAAGTAGTTGAAAAGGTGGGTGGAATCAGTTGGGAAATGGGTTGGATAGGGGATGTGTTAATTGCAGCAGCTTTAAAAATATTGAGTATGGTTTATAACCTATAAAAAGACAACTGAAAAGTATAGTTTTTTTGGTGAAGGAAAAAGCATGGCACGGACTATAAGATACTGAAACAAAGTTTAAATCCATTATGAAAGGCAATGCATTAGGAAAGGCACAAGCAATCTTTGATCTGTGCAGGGAGCTTAAGCAGGTTGGCGTGAATACATTGATTATTAGCAATTCTTAATGTGGAAGGCGCTACCTGATGTTTTACAAAGGTGGAACTGCTAGCCAACTGGATCGGTTACTTCTATTAAATTGAGATTAATTGTTTGAAACTTGCGAACCGTGCTTTTTTCAAAAGCATAGACGCGCACCTTCTTTCATTATATTTTCCCCTAAGCAGTTGATTGATGCTTTTAGCAATATCTGAATCTTCTTTCTTTTGTCAGACAGTTAAGATTTTGCAGATGATTTTCGCTGTTTAGGCTAAGGGTTCTCTTTGTGCTTCTTAGTATTCTTTGCTTTTTTAATGGTTACATTTCTTTTTTTTATTTCAAGTTAGTTTGATTTTATCTTAATTAAGATAAAAATATCTTCAAGTGACCCAGATTGTTGAGAATACAGCGTATTTATAATAATAATTGAAGAATAAATTTTAGTGCGACTTAGAATTGGTTCATTAGGAAATTATATTGAAATACTTAGTTTTAGGTATTGCGATCAGAGAACAAGTTTTGGTTTATTTGACGAGAGATAAATGTTTATTTTCAATTTCCGGAAAACCGTAATTTGTGTTTTGTTCTTTTCCTTATTTTTCTCAGAATTATTGTAATGACGATTAATTAAAAAAGTAATATATTAACTCAAACTAATGGCAACTAGAACATCCGCACTGAAGTTATTGCGCAGTTCACTCCAAAACGAATCTGCAGATTTTAGGGAAAATCAATGGGAAGCCATTGATCTGATAGTGAATAAAAAAAAGAAATTACTGGTTGTCGAGCGGACAGGCTGGGGAAAAAGTTCAGTCTATTTTATCAGCACGAAGATATTGCGAAGCCAGGGAAGCGGTCCAACCGTTATTATATCGCCATTATTGGCACTGATGCGAAATCAAATTGAATCGGCTGAGCGGTTGGGCGTACGGGCGGAGACAATAAACACGAGCAATATGGATGACTGGGACCAGATCAAGCAGGCGGTAATCGATGATCAAGTGGATGCCCTGCTGATCTCACCCGAACGTTTGGCGAACGAGAAATTTGTCTCAACCTTCCTTGAGCAGATTGCCGACCGCATAGGTTTGTTTGTGGTAGATGAAGCGCACTGTATTTCTGATTGGGGACATGATTTCCGTACGGATTATCGTAGGATAATCAATATCCTGAAAATGATGCCAAACGGGATGCCAATACTGGGAACCACTGCCACGGCGAACGACCGGGTTGTGGATGATATAGTCGGTCAGTTAGGGGAGGTTGAGGTCATACGTGGCCCATTGACCAGAGAAAGTATTTCACTGCAGAATATTGTAATGTCGGATCAATCCCAGCGTCTAGCTTGGTTGGTTGAAAACATTCCTAATATTCCCGGAAGCGGCATTATTTATACCTTAACCAAACGTGATGCGAGACTGGTAAGTAAGTATCTAAATGAAAATGGGATACACGTTGCACCATATTTTGCTGGTGCGGAGGATGATGAATCAACCAGCGATGAACATCGGGAAAAATTGGAATCAATGCTGCTTGGGAATGGGATCAAAGCCTTGGTGTCGACCTCAGCACTTGGTATGGGTTATGATAAACCCGATCTGGGATTTGTCATACACTATCAGGCACCTGGTTCCATTATAGCCTATTACCAACAGGTGGGCAGGGCAGGACGTAATATTGACGATGCCTACTGCGTATTGCTTTCCGGCAAAGAGGATGGAGACATACACGACTACTTCAGGAAATCAGCTTTCCCCAGTGTACATGAGGTCGAACTGATTCTTGGGGAATTGGAAAATAGCGACGGGCTTTCAGTTCCCAGCCTGGTTGAAAATATTAATCTCTCGAAAGGGCAGATCGAGAAGGTGCTGAAATACCTAAGTGTCGAAGATCCTTCACCAATCTATAAAGAGCGTACCAAATACCTGCGCACAGCGGTGGACTATCAGTTGGATACCGAAAAGATAAACTGGCTAATGCAGCAGAAAACAGTAGAATGGAAAGAGGTAAAA
This sequence comes from Pedobacter sp. N23S346, assembly GCF_048515415.1. Classification (NCBI taxonomy): domain Bacteria; kingdom Pseudomonadati; phylum Bacteroidota; class Sphingobacteriia; order Sphingobacteriales; family Sphingobacteriaceae; genus Pedobacter; species Pedobacter sp. N23S346. The sequence goes on along the minus strand of NZ_JBLYEE010000010.1, from coordinate 65,942 downwards.
GACTATATCTGGTACGGTGGCTGTCTGATGAACTATTTGCAGGAAGTTTTAAACGATGAGATCATTGAACCTTGTGGAAAGTGTACAAACTGCCTCGGAGAAGCTATTTTTCCAGTAGAGGTAAATCATCGGAACATTCTGAATGCATCGGCTTTTTTAAAGTATTCGGAATTTTACGTACAACCTAGAAAGCAGATCAATAAAGGGGCTTTGAAAGAATATTCGATTCCATCTAAAATTCCAGCAAATCTGCAGTCCGAAGGGACCTGGGTACTTTCCAAATGGGGAGATGCGGGCTGGGGCCACTTGGTTGCCGAAGATAAGCATAATGGCGTATTCAGGAACGAACTGGTTAAGGCGATGGAGAATATGATCATCCATAAAATTGATCCAAGCGATTTCCCAGCCTGGGTAACTTGCGTACCCTCAAAAAGACATCCTGAGCTCGTGCCTGATTTTGCGCAGCGGCTTGCCGATAGCCTGCGACTGCCTTTTTATCCCTGTGTGAAAAAAATAAAAGATACAAATCCGCAGAAAGAACAACAAAATAGTTATTTCCAATGCGTAAATTTGGACGGAGCATTTACCATTGAAGGCGAAATCCCTGATGGTCCTGTGCTTTTGCTGGATGATGCAATCGATTCAGGATGGACCTTTACCATAATCGCGGCTTTATTGCGGCTAGAGGGTAGTGGCCCTGTCCATGCGGTTGCACTCACTTCAACAGCCGTTAATTGATTAAACATGACCGAGAGAACCAAAGCAACATTACTCTTCACCGCCTATTTTTCTAAATCCACCGACAAGTTGCACAAGCCACTCTCGTTGACTGAATGGAATAAATTCGTAAGATGGCAGCAGACTAAAAATCTGAGCCCAGAAATATTCCTGAGTAACCAAGCGGAGACCATTCTGGCAGACTGGAACGATCAGGGGATCAGTAAAAACAGATTATTGGGCCTTTTGGAAAGAAAAGCAGCCTTGGGAATTGCATTGGATAAATGGAGCCGTGCGGGTGTCTGGATCATCAATAGAGGCGAAAAAGACTATCCTTCCAAGATCAAAGAAATATTAAAGGGGCAAGCGCCCAGCATATTTTTTGGCGTCGGAAACAAGGAGTTGTTACAGCAGCATTATGCCGGAATAGTAGGTTCAAGGGCGGCTGATGAACTTGACCTGGAGCGCTCTACCTTCATCGGAAAAAAGATGGTACAGCAAGAATATGGCATCGTATCGGGAGGAGCGAAAGGAGTGGATGAGACTGCAATGCTGGGTGCTTTGGAAGCAGGCGGGAGTAGTGTAGGTATATTAGCAGATTCCCTAATTAAAAAATCTTCCAGCTCACAATACCGTAAACATATCATTTCCGGACAGCTCGTGCTAATCTCTCCTTATAATCCTGAAGCAGGATTTAACGCTGGCAATGCAATGTCAAGGAATAGGCTAATTTATACAATGTCGGATTTTTCCATAGTCGTCAAATCAGATATAAAAGGAGGAACTTGGGAGGGGGCGAAAGAAAACCTGAAAAATGGCTGGGTACCATTATGGGTTTGTGAAAATACAGAAAAAGGAAACCGCGAGATCGTAAAGATTGGAGCAGGTTTAATCACTGATTTTTCCAATCTATCAGTCGAATTTTTGAGAAATCCTATTAAGGATAATAATCAAGGGATTTTATTTGGAAAAGAGCCAGAATCTCTTCCGGCTCTACAAGAGAGTTTCGTAGATAATAACAAGGTGGATTCCCATAGTTCAAGAAATGATGATGCAAAAGAAAATGAGATGAGAGGAAGCAAATTCTACAAACTATTTCTAACCCAATGGCAACAGCTATTTAAATCCACTCCCGTTACAAAAAATACACTTGGCAATCAATTTGGCCTGACGTTGTCACAAGTTGAGGTATGGCTTGAAAAAGCAGATTTAGAAAAATCAGTATCCATACAAACCAAAGAAGGTGAACATTGGTATTCACTTCGGGTTTAGTCACAATAATAAGTGCTCATTATCCAAGTTTAGTTCTTATTGTTAGATGAATCATTGTAGCTTGGTTGAGAAGGGACTTTTAAGACTGGTGAAAAGAGGTGCAATTTGATGTTATTCATTAAAGATATGGACAGTATAAATGTATTGTTATTTATCCAAAATTCTCGAAAAACTGCCTATTTCAATCAATTCTTCCATAAAATGGTTCGAATTTCGCACCGTTACCGATCCTAATTTAAAGGTTCATTTCTAAAGATTTGAACCTTTTTTTATCTAATCAGAGGCTAATCTGAAATGGTTATCTCCACTGGCGCATTGCTGCGCCGGAGCATTCAGGAACCTGTTCAGACCGAAATCTGGTATTCTTGGTTTTGCCGATGTTTAGCTCCCCAATTGCTTAATTGTAACCAGATAGGGATTAGCTCCTTAGATATGGTACTAAGCTCATAATCAACTCTTGGAGGAACTTCAGCATAAACGGTCCGTTTCACCAATCCATCTTTTTCAAGTTCCCGAAGTTGGAGGGTCAGCATCCGTTCACTGATATTGGGGATCATTTTTTTGATTTCTCCAAACCTTAGCTTGCCGTGCTCAAGCTTACATAGAATAAGCAGTTTCCATCGGCCGCCCATTTTACAAACCGCATAAGTGAGGTCACAGCCTTCGGTAATGCATTTTTCATTGACCATGTTGGTTGAACTTTCTTTCCTTTTTCCCATTACTTACAAATTTGTTAGCACCGAACAATTGACTGTGTAGCGAGCAAAAGTAACAAGTGGCCTATACATTTGCACTTCAATTTTAAATTTTTACGAAATACATATATATGCAGTTATCATCGCAGGTGCAGCAAGCACTGACCTACATCGGTTCAATAGAAGTAAACGACAACATAAATCCCTGGGAAAAAGGAAGAGCGTTTTATGAAAAATTTATTCCCCTGGCAGGAGAAAAAGAAGCTGTTTTTAAGGTTGAGGATATCAGAATTCAGGGAGCAGCTGACCAGATCAGGCTTAGGATTTACCGTCCTTCCGGGCGGGATAATCTACCTGTAATTGTTTATTTTCATGGGGGGTGGTTTAATTCCGGAGATCTGGAGACACATGATACCCCATTGCGCAGGCTGTCAAATCTATCCTTGGCCGTTGTCATTGCTGTTGATTACAGGCTGGCTCCCGAGCATCCCTTTCCTGCTGGTTTAAACGATGGAATCATTGCCCTGGAGTGGTTGTTTGAAAATGCGGCAGCGATCAACGTTAACCCTAACAAAGTCTCACTCGCCGGAGATAGTGCAGGCGGGGCTTTGGTTGCTACATTGACTGGTAAATTTGCAACAAAGATCAATTGCCAGTTATTGATCTATCCGGTAACGGACTGCTCACTTGAAACAGGTTCCTGGGAAATGTTCAAAGATGGACCACTGCTTGATGCAAAAAGCGGGGCTCAGGCATGGCGGTGGTATTTGTCAAAAGCGGATGATTGTTTCAATCCTGATGCCGTCCCTTTGTTGCAGACTAGTTTTTGCGGATTGCCTCCGACTTTTATTGCTACTGCCGAATATGATCCGCTAAGGGATGAAGGTATTATGTACGGGGAGAAGCTAAAGCAAAATGGTGTAAGTATTACTGAATTAACTTATGATGGCATGATACACGGGTTTTTTCAAATGGGTGGAGTGATCGATCAGAGCGCTGCCTTAATGGATGATATGGTTAGGTTTTACACTCAACACAGCGCATAGAGATGAAAAAGTATGCTTACATCGGTTGTCTTGGTTTTATTGGGGTAATCACCACTGAATTCGGTGTGATTGGTATTTTACCACAAATTGCTGATCACTACAAAATAAGTATTGATATAGCTGGGTATCTTTTAAGTGCGTTTGCATTAATTATTGCCTTGACAGGACCTTTTATGACCTTACTGGCATCTGGTTTCGATCGTAAAAAAATTATGCTGACAGCTATTTCTATTTTTGTACTCACTGGATTGGTGTCCTCATTTTCTCCACCTTTTTGGCTATTGATGCTAGTGAGAATCTTGCCTGCATTTCTCCAGCCTGTTTATATCGCAACGGCATTGTCGGTAGCCATTTCAGGCGCAGATAAAAAAAATGAAAACGGCCTCATGAGTATTGTTTTTAGTGGTGTTGCTATTGCGATGGTTACTACGGTTCCCTTTGCTACCTACCTGGCAAGCTTGTGGTCATGGGAATATTCTTTTTTTGTACAGACTGTGGTAAGTGTTATCGCCTTTGCAGGAATTTATTTCATACTGCCAGACATGCCTGTAAAAGAAAAGAAGTCTTTTGGTAGCCAGGTGAGGATACTTAGTAAACCGACATTTATCGTTAGTATCGCAATGAATTTGTTCATGATCATAGCGTGGTTTTCAACGTACAGCTATTTTGCCGAATACCTGAACAAGTCGAAGGGGATGGATGATAAGCGGGTGAGCCTGATGCTGCTGATATTTGGAATTATGGGGGTTTTGTCCACCTGGATTTCAGGTAAAATGCTGAATAGAAACATTACCGGAACTACTGCCTTTTTTCTTTCAGGAACTATACTGGTTCCTATATTATTGCATTTTTCTGGAGGAAATACTACTGCGACTTTGATTGTGGTCGCAATCTGGGGCTTCCTGTATTCTCCAAGTTTTCTGAATGCATCTACATACATGATTTCCGCGGCCCCTAATTCGCTGGAATTTGCGAATAGTTTGGCCACTTCGTTTGGTAATTTTGGAGTGACCATAGGAACAACTCTTGGAGGGTGGATGATTGTATCTAAAGGGGTCGTTTACAATCCCTGGATTGGCCTTGTATTTGGTGTTCTGGCTTTTATGATGATTGCCTTGAGGAGTTATTTGGAAAAAGGAAGAATTTTGCATTCCAAAACTATGTAGAAGCTTTCTACTCTCTCTAATAACTCGCCAGTAAAATTAAATTTGTGCCTTGTTAGGTAACTAATTGTCGTTGCTGGATTCTTCTCACATAGTTATAGATCATGACTTTGAAATTTTCGAGAAACCGCCTTTTCAATCAAATCGTCCATAAAACGGTTCGAATTATGTACCCTTATTGACCGAATTTAAAGGTTCATTTCGAAAGATTTGAACCTTTTTTTATTTATAGAGTTATCTAGCTGGTGATAACACCAACTAGAGGTTAGTCGCCATTTCAATCAATTCATCCCACAAAATGGTTCGAATTGCGCACCCTTATTGACCGAATTTAAAGACGTTTGTTAATGATGGTTTCTCTTTTACTAAGTCTGCTTGCTAAGAATAATCCGGCATATGATTTGCTCCATAAAAATCTAATGAGTATTTTTGATTAAAATAATAATACAATGAGTGAAAAGGACATACAATATCTAAAAGAGCTTGCTATTGCGAGACTGGAAGAGGCTAAGCGGATGACCAAAACTCAGGCCATTCGCTCTTTAAATGACGCTGGTATCCTTACCACAAAAGGTGAATTCAAAAAAAATTACCAACCCCTACAGGAGATCGTTGCAAAATAATTCCTGCTGATGTACGACGTACGCCCCAATACCATTATCGGCTTTCATGGCTGTGATCTTAGTGTAAGAAATAAACTCATAACAGATCCCAATACTGTTGAAGTAAGTAACAAACCTTATGACTGGTTGGGTAATGGTTTTTATTTTTGGGAAAATAACTATACAAGGGCAAAACAATGGGCAGAGAATAAGGCCGTTAAAGGTGAAATTGGAAGTCCCGCAGTTGTTGGGGCAGTGTTGCAGCTCGGGAACTGTTGCGACTTTCTGGATTCAAAATTTACCGGCCTCATTGAGCTTTACTATCCGGCAATGGAGGCAGAATATCTCGCTGCCAATAAACCCTTGCCAAAAAACGTGGAGGCGAGAGATGATGTACACAAAGATAAACTTATTAGGTTATTGGATTGTGCAACAATAGAATATATGCATAAAGTCGTTACCGAAAATTATTTTAGGGACATAAACGCTAAAGGTCACAGTTCATCTAAGGTGTTCGATTCGGTAAGAGGTGCATTTTCGGAAGGTGGTCCTGCCTTTCCCGGCGCGGGCATTCAAAAAAAGAGCCATATTCAGGTATGCGTCCGCAATCTTAACTGTATAAAGGGATTTTTCATTCCCCGCGAAGAGGTAGATTTTCCGTTACCTGTATAATATTTTATGGCTCAAAATGATGTGTGTTTTATCTAATAGTTGTCTTGCTGCAAAAAACAGAATAGATTAACCTATCTTACTAGAAATAAATTTACTGTAAATTTTTCTTTGTCATGTGTTAGTGCTTTGGCGGAAGGGGGGAATTGGTTTGTTCACTAGATAATTTAATCATCCGAAATATTAATCATTCACTTTTGAGTATCATTTTTATTGATTTTCTTTTGGCTCTAACTTTTTTGTCTTCGCCTTCTGGAATTAATTTTTCTCTGTCCTTTCTTAATTTTGATCAACCTCCAAGAAACTGTTAAATTTCATGAATAAAGATCAACTTGCGAAGTTTAGGTATCCTTTGTTGAGGGAAATACTTCGAAAGTTTGTGGTATTATCATCAAAACTGACGAAATTCTTCAGCGCACAGGCTTTGGAAATTTCGTAAGTTGATAAATTATAAATTTTTAGACAGCTTCTAAGCTCATTATGTTTTGTTATTTTGATGTTTAATTCAGCGATTCGCTTCAATCAGCGATAAATTTATTCTAATAATTATGCTTACCGACCGAATTTTAAGTTTCATTTCGAAAGATTTGAACCTTTTTATTTATAGAGTTATCTGGCTGTTGATAACACCAGCTAGAGGTTAATGTTCACTATTGCTCAATATTTTTCTATACCTGGAAACATTGACCATTTTTTTTTGTTCTAGGGCTTAGAAACTGTCTAAATTTCATAAACGAAGATCAACTTGCGAAGTTTTGGTGGCCTTTGTTGGGGGGGGATACTTCGAAAGTTTATGGTATTATCATCAAAACTTACGAAATTCTTCAGCGCACAGGCTTTGGAAATTTCGTAAGTTGATAAATTATAATTTTTAAACAGCTTCTTAGATATAACCGAATGAAAAAAATATACTTTCTAACATGCTTAATGCTTTTTTTAACTGTAAAACTCTGGGCTCAGGAAAAGAAAAGCATTTCCTACAATCTATTTCGCCCGGTTCCAAAAGCTGAACTCAGGGAAATGGAAACCGAAAGACCTGATGTTACCGAATCTCCCATCACCTTAGATGCCGGCCATTTTCAGTATGAAAGTGATCTTTTCAGGCTGGAAAGAGCGCCGGGAGAAAATGCCCAAACCAATACTTTTCTTTTTAATCAGGCTAACCTGAAATTAGGGCTTACCCGTTCAACAGCTGTTCAGCTTGTGGTTCAAAGCTTCGTATACCAAAGGGAAAAGTCAGTAGAGGATGGAACGATAGCACGTTCTCATGGGTTTGGAGACCTGACCCTGCGCATTAAGCAGAATTTCTTAGGAAATGATAAGGGGAATTTTGCTATAGCAGTAATACCTTATATTAAATTTCCGACCTCGCATGTGGAAGAAGAGAACCGCTACGAAGGAGGGCTGATCATACCCATGTCTCTGAAACTTCCCAGCGAATGGAATGTGGGCATGCAGATGGAGGTGGACAGGTTGCAGGATACTGAAGGTGCCGGATTGCATACTGAAATCCTTCAGTCTTTTACCATCGGACATAGCCTTATGGATCACGTTACCGGAATTGCAGAGACCTATTATAGATATGATCTCTCGCATCACCATTGGGGTAATTTTTTAAATGCCGCCTTACAGGTAGAACTTGCAAAGGATGTTAAGCTTGATGGTGGACTAAACTATGGGCTCCAGCACGATGCCATGAAGAGTTATTTTCTTGGCCTCTCTTTCAGACTTTAGATCAGCAGTACAGAAAGTAGGCTATTTGTTAAGGTTTAATTCCGGAGATTTAGATTATAAATAGTTGAAATTGTTCATCGTTACTGACCCATAATGAAGCAAAAGATTTTTAATAAACAATGGAGCAATTTATAACATTCATAAAATCAATCATATCAATAGATGATTATGATTTGAAGCTTGTACTTTCCAGATGTAAGCCAAAGAAAGTACCTAAGGGAAAACTAATTCTGAAGAAAGGGCAAATAGTCAATCAATATTTTTTCATTGTATCTGGTGGTGTACGCTTTTTTTATGAGCTTAATGATCAGGAAAATACAACCTGGGTAACATTTAAAAATGAGTTTTTTACTGAGATTTCCAGTCTAAATCCACAGAAACCAACCAGGTTTAATATTGAAGCCATTGAGGACACAGAACTGGTTGTGATTGATAAAAAAGACATGGACTTTTTATATGGTCATATTGCAAGTTGGGAAGAGTTTGGCAGAAAAATTTGGGAAGCAGTGTCAGTGAGAATGATCGATCAGATTTTAAATTTTCAAACGTTAACTGCCGAAGAGCGATACCTGGAATTTATGAATACGCCTGAGTTTTTGCAAAAAGTTCCGATTAAGCAGTTCGCTGCGGTTCTTGGCATTACACCCAATGCATTAAGTAGGATCAGGAAAAATATTAAGTAAATTGATTTTCTACCATTTGGTAGTTTTGCCTATTGAGTAGCTTGGTAACTTTGGGTTATTAAAAATAACATCATAACTCAAATGAATAATAATACAGAACTATCTCAAAATCAGTATGCTGATCATGAATTAATTAAAAAATTTCCTGGCTTTACCAATCATTATGTAAAAGTTAACGGGCTAAGCTTGCACTACATAGATGGGGGCAGCGGCGAAACGCTGATTTGTTTACCTGGTTGGCCGCAAACCTTTTATTCTTATCATCCTATCGCCAGCGAGCTTGCAAAAGTATTTCGTGTAATTGTAGTGGATATCAGGGGTATGGGCAGTTCGGAAAAAACCGATTCGGGCTACGACAAGAAAACAATGGCTACCGATATTTTGGAGTTGATACAGCAACTTGGATTATCGAAAGTTCATCTTCTGGGGCATGATATAGGCGGTATGGTAGCCATGAGTTTCGCCTTTAACTATCCTGAATTCACGGATAAGCTAATTGTTGCAGATGGTGCACACCCAAGCGAAGGCATGATGCAAATGCCTTTGATGCCTGCCTCTGGCACGTTTAATGAAAAAATGGATGCCAATATGCCTTATGCCTGGTGGATGGGGTTTAATCAGGTAAAAGAATTACCAGAAAAGATATTGGAAGGTCGTTTTCAATATCTCCTGGATTGGCTTTTTCAATATGTAATGATTGATGAAAGTAAAATGACTTCATTCGATAGGGCAGTATATGCTTCGGTTTATAATGAAGCTAAGAACATCAGGGCTTCCAATGCCTGGTACCAAAGTTTTGCACAGGATATTGAAGATGCAAAAATCTATCAACCACTTTCTATGCCTGTGTTGGGGATTGGTAGTTATGTGAGTTACAATTACATGAAAGCGGGATTGCCTTACGTTGCAAAAGATGTTAATGTAGTCGGTATTTTAGATAGTGGCCACTATATGTTCGAAGAACAACCCAAACAAGTTTTGGACGCTGTTTTCAACTTTTTAGCCCTATAATAAACAAACATTCATAATAATTTATCATGAAAAAAACAATCTTAGTAGCTGGTGCTACGGGTAACTTAGGGAATAAAATCTGCAGGGAACTAATAAAAAGAGATGCAGCAGTGATCACCATCGTTCGAACGGCCACCGATCCTGAAAAAAAAGAAATCCTAACAAAAATTGGGGTGAGGGTTATAGAAGCAGACTTAACCAAAACCGATGAAATAGAAAATGCTTGTAAAGGTGTGGATTGTGTAGTTTCTGCACTAGCAGGTCTTGGCGATGTGATTATAGATTTACAAAAAAGGGTGTTGGATGGTGCCTTAAAAGCAGGCGTGCCGAGATTTATTCCTTCAGATTTTTGCACGGATTACAATTACCTGGCACCTGGCGAAAACAGGAATTTTGATTTAAGGAGGCAGTTTAAAGTTTACCTGGATAGCACGGACATTAAAGCATCTTCTATTTTTAATGGTGCTTTTGCAGATATACTGAAATACAATACACCTATCTTAAATTTAAAAGATAAGAGCATTGGTTACTGGGGTGAAAAAGCAGACTGGACACTAGATTTTACCACAATGGATAATACAGCAGCCTTTACAGCCGAAGTAGCTTTGGATGAAAACTCACCGAGAGATCTACAGATCGCAAGTTTCCAGATTAGCCCCAATATGATTCGGGCAGATGTGAAAGAAGCTACAGGTCAGGAATTCAGCATGCAACAACTGTCAAGTCTGGACGATTTTGCACAGTTTATAAAAAAGCAAAGGGGTGATAATCCTGCGGGAGAGTTTGAATTGTATGCCAAATGGCAGCAAGCTCAATATATGTATTCCATGTTTTCAACCCATCATCATCAACTGTCTAATCTGCGTTATGAAAACCTGAGTTGGACAACGGGGTTGGAGTATATAAGGTCTTTTGTTAAATAAAACATCTTCATTTAGAAGATTTTAAAGTTAAATCTACATAAGAATAGCTATCCTCATTACAACAGAAGATGAATAACTTTGTAAACAGGGTAATTACCGACAACGGGATTACCGATACCAAAACAAATACACTAATCCGTTATTTTATGTTGAGATTGAGTGTGCGCTTACAGAAATTGACGGGTGCAAAAAGTAGAAATAATACCCAACCTCAACGAAGAGGTGATGGTAGTTTTATCAACTAAATTTAATTCGACCCTATTATATAATTCAGGAGCTTCCCTTGTAAGGAAGCTCCTGAATTTTTTGCGGCATGTTGAACAACCGTATTTTTATTGGGGCTCTTATAGTCTTGTTATAATTAATTAATCTGGATACTATCAAAAGCTCTTTGAATTGCTGTTTCCTTAATACCTTCAAGTTGAGCACCATCGGCACGGAAAGCTGTAAAATCAGTCAGTCCAAGAAATGCCAAACTTGATTTAAGCAAAGGCACGTTAAAGTCTTTATCCAGGTAAGGTATATTGAATTCTGGTATTTCAGGAGCGTTTGGATTATATATCCAGCCTGATGAGAAAGCGATATATACTTTTTTGCCATGTACTAAACCTTCGGGACCAGTTGGCGTATATTGAAAGGTAGCATTGACCCTGGTGATATGATCCAAATAGGTTTTTAAGTTGGATGTAATCGTAAAATTAAACATCGGTGATTCAATCACGATAATATCAGATTCTACCAGGGCTGAAATGGCATCGTCTGAAAATTTAGAAGCGGCCGCCTGTTCTGGAGTACGATTTTCTACTGGAGTGTAAAATGCGTTTATGAGATCCTGGCTCAAGTGTGGAAAAGGATTTTTGATAAGGTCATATTCTTTTACCTCACTTCCCGGATACGTTTCGATAATTTTATCTACGATAGCATTTCCTAGTTTTCTAGTGACAGATATATCCATTCTAGGACTTGATTTAACGTGCAATATTTTTTTCATGATTTTAATTTTCTACTTTTTTAACACTGCAAACTTATGTATATTTGCTGGCAATAAGTTATTAGTAATCAAAAGGTTAGTGGTAACTTTTAGGTTAGTGCCATAGAAGTTATGATAGGAAAAAAGAACCAAACGGTGATGTATACCGAACTGCAATGCCTCAGAAATCTGGCAGCAATTGAAGACGCCTTATATGTATTGGGCGGAAAATGGAAATTGCGGATTGTGATTGCCCTGGTAAGCGGCTATTGTCGCTTCAATGAGATACAACGAACCATCAAGGGGATATCTGCAAGGGTACTTTCCAATGAATTAAAGGAACTGGAACTGAACGGACTGGTAGACCGCGTTGTGCAGGCAGACAAACATCCTGTTGTTGTAGAATATATTGCAACAGCATATGCTCAAACACTTGGAGATATTATTGCTGCACTGACCGACTGGGGCCACGAGCATAAAAGGAAACTCACACAGCATACTGAGGCTGATTTGCAAGAGCAACATCAACGCTGATTTTTTTATGCTCAAACATAAGTTTTGGGATAACTTTATGGGTATTAGGCCTTGGCAGATTTGATCTATTTATTACCTGACGAGGCCTTAACCTGGATTTTTACTTTTGCGTCTTGTATAACTAGCCTATAGTTATTTTATCTTTCAGCGCAGCCCTAATCTGGGGTGCAATCTTGGTTCCGTAGATCTCGATCGATTTCATCAACGTGGCGTGTGATGGTGCTCCAACATCCATATGGGCCGAGAAACGCGTTAGACCAAACATTTCGTCTAGTGCAAGAATCTTATCTACGGATTGGTTTACATCTCCTATAACCAATGCGCCGTTAGGGCTTCTGCCATCCTCAAATTGGGATCTCTGCAAAGGTGCCCATCCCCTTGATCTCCCAATCCTGTTCATCTGTGCTGCATATAATGGAAAATAATAATCAGCAATTTCCTGGCTGTTTTCGCCGAACAAGGAAAACATATGAACACCTGTTTTTAATTTAGCCATGTCGTGTCCGTTAGCCTGGTAAACATTCCTGTAATAATCAAACAAAGGCTTGAACTGTGCCGGCTGACCGCCAATAACAGCAAACATTACCGGTAGCCCCAATCTTCCTGCTCGTTCTATCGATTCTGGGGTTCCGCCAACGGCTACCCAGATTTTTAACTTATCATTTGTCGCACGTGGCATCACCTGCTGATTAACCAATTCAGGACGATGCCTGCCTTTCCAGCTTATCTTTGGCTCGTTATTCAATTTTAAAAGCAGTTCTAATTTTTCTCTATAAAGCTCATCGTAATCCTGAAGGTTGTAACCATACAATGGGAAGGATTCAATAAAACTTCCACGACCGGCCATCAGCTCTGTCCTGCCATTTGAAATCAGGTCAACCGTGGCAAATTGTTGGTAAAGTTTTACCGGATCCGATGAACTCAGCACGGTTACGGCACTGCTCAACTTTATATTTTTGGTAACGGTTGCGGCGGCAGCTAGAATGATTTCGGGACTTGAAACCGCATATTCAAGACGATGATGCTCGCCAACGCCAAAGAAATCCAGTCCCACTTCGTCCATCAGTTTTATTTCTTCAATCATTTCCTGAAGTCTTTGTCCTGCGGATTGAACTTCTCCTTTTACATTGGTCTGCAGATCCCCGAACATGCCTATACCTAATTCCATATTGTTTAATGTTTGTGTGTTTAAATAAATGATCCATTATCCTGTACTTTAGGAGCATTGTTTGAAGCGGCTCCTTTGATGTAATGAATCATCCGTGCAAAAATAGGTATATTTACTGTTGTTAAGTTACTAGTAATCAAAAAGTTAGTGATAACCTTTAGGTTAGTAGTCTTCCTTGTTTTGTTCAGGATATCTACCTTAATGACGCAGTTTATGCAATAGGAGCGGTGATTTCCACTTTTTTGTGGGCAGTGACCATGGGCAGCATATCATTCGTGGATCACAACCTTATCACATTTATGAAAATAAAGTTTTGGCCCTTGATGCGGAAATCTCAAAGAAAGAGTATGACCATTCTCTGATTGGATTGTTTAACGTATATCCAACCTTAACCATTAGGGAGTTTGCAGAATTGGGAGCGATAACTAGAGATAGAGCGCTACACCAGTTAGAAGCTTTTGTTGAATCTGGAGAACTTCAAAAAGAACCATCCAAAAACGGACCGCTCTACATACTTAGTGTCAAAGACAATTAAAATAATGGGAGTGCTTAAATGTCTTCCAGCTGTCTAAAAACTGTAATCAGTTCTTTTCCCTTTGCCGATAAAGTATACTCAATATGCAGGGGTTTAACTTTAATTACCTTTTTATCCAGTAGGTCCTCGTATTCCAATTCTTTAAGTGCGAGGGCTATACTTTGTTTGTTTGATTTTTCGAGTGTTTTCAGCAATCCACTAAAACGAACTGGGCCATCGAGTGCCAACTTGAAGATTTGGGGACGCCATTTACCAGACATGATTTTGAGCACATCTTCAGCTGGGCAGTTTGGACGGTTAAGTTCTTGATTGGGTTGCATCAATTTATTTGTGGGATTATAGCGTCAGGCTTGATGAACCAGCCTGACGCAGATAACCACTATTATTAGAAATTAGCAACAAGTTCTTTTGCAAAATCTACGAATTTAGTCGCTCCAGTTATTGGGGTACCGATCTTTTCGAAGTCGGATTGCAATTTTCCGGTTCTGATGGCAATGCCCATTTCAGTGTATAGCCCAGCGATTTCTTCTGGAATACCAGCCTGCTTCATGCCGTTTAACGACTGTTCGTCTGTAAATTCTACCCAGTTAAGATCTGGTTTTCCAACTGCGTCTGCGATGGCTTTCGTAGCTTCCTCGGCAGAAATATAATCGCTAACGATATAACGAATATTCTGACCTTCCCCAGTTTTTTCAAGCTCCTGGGCAGCTGCAACAGCGATGTCGGCAGCGTACACTAACGGTAATTTAGCGTTTGATGGATAGTTTCCGCCCATTATTCCCGCATTTTTGATCATCGGAATATCATTGTAGTAATTGGTGTAAAAATATCCCGCACGAAGGAAAGTAACCGACGTATTTTCCAAGGTTTTGTAGAGCTGTTCGATATGGTACAGGCCAGCGATTGGACCAGTTCCTGCCTCAATATCGGCACCAATGCTGCTCAGCATCACCACTCTTTTTACGTCCGAAGATTTGATCGCGGCAGTAAATGCCTTTCCTGCATCAACTGTATTTTGGATAATGTTCTGGCCGCCCAAATTTGGCGGGGTCATCACGAATACTGCATCAGCTCCGTTAAAAGCGGAATGTAAAAAAGTAACATCACTAACGGAGCCTATAGCTGCTTTTGCGCCAATTTTTTCGATGTCAGCCTTTTTTTCGGGATTGCTGCTGATCACGGTCAGTTCATGTCCACCATCTATTAAAATTTGTGATAGGTGTTTACCTATATTTCCCAATGAACCTGATATTGTTATTTTCATCTGTTTATAATTTAATTTTTTTATTTAACAGCACAAAGGTATATTTGTACATACTTTTATACAAGTACTTACCCTAAAGTATGTATCGTTATGTCAATTGTAAAGGAATCCTCAACTATACAGCAGAACAAAAAAATAGCTCTGGAACTGTGTCCAGTAACCTATACTATGGAAAAAATTGGCGGATATTGGAAGCCTGTCATTATCTATCATCTGTCTACCGGTGGCAAAAGATATGGTGAGCTCAGAAGAGCAATTCCTGCGATAACCGAAAAGGTATTGATCCAGCACCTGAAGCAAATGGAAGCGGACGGATTGGTGATCAGGGAAGCAAAACCTGTAGTGCCGCCCTTTGTGACCTATAGGCTTAGTGATTCCGGGCATAAAATCATTCCCGTTATCCATGCAATGGCTCAATGGGCAGTTGAAAGTATGTAATAATACTATTCATTTATATTCTATTAAATTTTCCGAAAACCGCCAATTTCAATCAATTCGTTCACAAAATAGTTCGAATTACGCACCGTTACTGACCCTTAACAGGGCAAAGGGTTTTAATAATCTTTTGCCCTTTTTATTTCTCTATAATCTATTGTTATCAAGTATGGTGAAATGTTTTGCCTAGCAAAGCGGTTCGATATTACAAGTTTTTAAAATCGAATTTTTCGGGTAACATCGAACCAATATGCCATCTGAGGGATGTTTTTGACAGGATCAACGAGGTTTTCCAGGTTACGGTCCTTTCTATTCTTATTTTTAATCTGCTTAATTCCGATGTAAGGAAACGATTTAATTGCATTTTAAAATGATAGTTTATAACCCACACAATGAGCAAGTCAATTACTTGATCACCACTCTTTCTAGGAATTCTAATATTGCTGTGATTTTTATCACCTATGCTTAATCAGCAGACTGAAGAATATGAGGGAAATCGTGAAAACTGTACCCGGATTTTGTTCTGGGTAGTTGAAAAGGTGAAGGGAATTCGGCCTTCAAATCTTCCCATCGCTTTTTGCATCTCTGCAACAGATTGGGTAGAGGGCGGATGGAACATACGATGACCCGGTTTGGCTGAGTGAAAAACTGGTAGAAGCAAGAATAGATATGGTAGATGTATCTATGGGTGAAACAGTTCTTAATGCGAAAATAATTGAAAATAATGCGAGACAATCATTGTCAAACAGGTTGTCAGATTTTACAGGTGCAACTATCTGCAATCTGACAGCTTTTTTATTATATATAACTCTTCATTTTTTAATAGACTTCGTTTAAGAAAGCGCTCCTGGTGGTGGACCACCTGCAGGTTTTGAACGGTCTTGTGGTAAGGGAATAAATACCTCATTATCTGTTGGTGGTAAGAGAATACGGCCCTGTAGCCAATCTTCTTTAGCCTGTTCAATTCTTTCTTTACGGCTGGATACAAAGTTCCACCAGATATACCGCTCGCCCAGGTGTTCCCCGCCAAGCATCATCAGTGTAGCATTCTCCCGGGCAATAATCAGCGGGTCAACCCCTTTTGTAAATACCAATAACTTACCTTCGCCATAAGTAATTCCATTTACTTCTACACTGCCTTTCACAATGTAGGTGCCTCTTTCGCTATGTTCTTTTGGTAGACCAAATCTGGCGCCTTGTTCAAGTACCACATGCAGATAGAATAATGGAGAGCTTGTTTTTACCCTGCTGGATAGACCGAAGGCATCTCCAGCAATTAAACGCATCCATACGCCCTTATCGGTAAAAATTGGCAGTTCTTCTGAAGCATAGTTTTTAAAAGAAGGATCAGATTCTTCATCTTTTTCAGGGAGTGCTACCCAGGTTTGGATCATTTCCAAGCCGCCCGCCCGCATGGCCGGATCTTCAAAGCGTTCGCTGTGCGCTATGCCTTTTCCTGCATTCATCCAGTTCACTTCACCTGGTTTGATTAACTGCTCTACACCGAGACTATCCCTATGGGTTACATTTCCGCTAAAAAGGTAGCTAACGGTAGAAAGACCAATATGTGGATGGGGCAGTACATCCAGGTTGGTGGTAGCTGGAACATCAATCGGACCTCCATGATCCATGAAGATAAAAGGACCAACCATTCTTCTGAGCTGGAATGGAAGGATACGTTTTACCGAGAAACCCGGAGAGATGATCGCCTGTCTGGCTTCTATTACAATATCGAGCATAGGCTGTAAAATTTGTATAAAATTGCTGATAATTAAGAATAATATCTATAGATCTCCGAATAATTTGTTCACGATGATTACTATTCTTTTACTTCGCTTATAAACTCGACTTCAATTTCACATTATAGTCATCCTTAATGTTAGTCTGCAACCCATAATGTATCAACTTACAAATTTTCCAGAGCCGGTGCGCTGAAGAATTTGGGAAGTTTAGATCAATTGATCAACCGTTCTATAACCCTGGAAATCAAATGTAAAACAATATTCATTCCTCCTTGTTGTGGGATTATAGATGATAAAATCAAACAAAACGGTCGTAACAATTCTAAAGTATAATCATAAAACAAGTTTTATTACGTTATAAAATACCGTATGTAATTTGCCGAAACTATGAAGATTCTGTTAAGCTATTTAAAAAAACACAAGTATATTGTCTTATTGGCGTTGTTGATGACAGCAATCAATCAGGGTTTTTCACTCGTTGAGCCATTAATTACCGGGAAACTTGTTGATGATTACATCAATAAGAGAGAACTACTCACCAGGGCTGAATATTTTAAAGGGATTCTGACCTTAATCGGTTTAGGTATAGGTGCATCGCTGATCTCCCGGATAGCCAATAATTTTCAGGACTTTTTTACCATCACCATTGCTCAGAAAACAGGGGCAGAAATGTATGCCGATGGAATGAAACATTCGTTGGATATGCCTTATTATGTTTTTGAAGAGCAACGAAGCGGAGCAAAGCTCGACATGCTAGGCAGGGTGAGAAGCGACTCCGAGAACTTTATAAAATCTTCGATCAATGTCACCTTTATGGCCTTATTTGGGATCATTTTTGTAAGTGTATATTCTGCCTTAATTAGCTACAAAGTTACATTGGTGTTCATTGCTTCCGTTCCAATTATTACTTATTTAAGCTGGAAGCTATCTGAGAAGGTAAAGGTTATTCACCGGGCAATTATATCCAAGACTTCAGTCTTGGCAGGACGATCTACAGAGTCGCTGAGAAATATTGAGCTGGTAAAAAGTCACGGCCTGGGCGAACAGGAAATTGATCGCTTAAATTCGGCAACTTATAAGATTCTAAACCTGGAAATTGTAAAAACCAAAATTTTGCGAATGCTGAGTTTTATTCAGGGAAGTACGGTTAATGTTGTGAGAAGTGTAATGATTGTAGTCATGCTTATGCTGATTTTTGACAAAGAACTTTCAGCCGGTCAATACTTTAGTTTCTTATTATATTCCTATTTTCTATTTGGACCATTACAGGAATTCGGACATATGGCTTTAACCTGGCGTGAAGCTCAAATATCTTTCGGTAACTTCAAACGCATTATGGATATGCCTGTGGAAGCCGTACCCGATGAACCGACCGCATTACACAAAATTGATCATATTGAATTTAAGGATGTGTTCTTTAAATATAAAAACAGCAATCGCAATGCTTTGAATGGCATCTCTTTCCATGCCGAAGAAGGGGAGACAGTCGCATTTGTAGGGCCTTCCGGATCAGGGAAAACCACATTGATTAAATTATTGGTTGGCTTATACAAACCATTTAAAGGAGATGTATTTTATAATAAGACGCACACAGATGAAATTCACCTTGATGAGCTGAGAAGGAAGATTGGTTTTGTAACGCAGGATACGCAGCTGTTTTCTGGCAATATCAGAGACAACCTTAGGTTTGTAAGACCTGATGCAACAGATGAGGAGTGCATGGAAGCGCTTAATAAAGCCGCCTGCCAGTCTTTGTTATCGAGAGCAGAAGATGGCCTTGATACGCTTATCGGAGAGAGTGGCGTAAAAGTTTCTGGTGGCGAAAAGCAGAGATTATCCATAGCGAGGGCATTATTAAGAAAGCCAAATGTTTTGCTGTTTGACGAGGCCACTTCGGCATTGGATTCCCTTACAGAAGAGGAAATTACTAAAACGGTGAATAAGTTATCTGAACTTAAAGATCATATTACCTTAATCATCGCCCACCGCTTATCAACGATCATGCACGCTAACCGAATTTATGTTCTGGAAAACGGGGAAATTGTGGAGAGCGGTAATCATGATGAACTAATTGAGCAAAAAGGGCTTTATTATGCCATGTGGCGCCAACAAATCGGCAGGCGTAAACTGGTTGATGAAATTAATAAACTTGATGAATTATTACTGAATTAATCAGTACGTCGAGATTGTTGCCGAACTAAAGCGATATTATTTAAAAATAAAAGTAAGAAGTTAAAGAGCAGGAGAGGTTTTTTTAGAAGACAGGTAAGTTAATTTGAAAACAGGTTTCATAGAAATTTTGTCAACTTAGATGCTGGTTTTAGTTTCCAAAAAAGAAATCAATTCAGGGTAGAAGTCTTCAATATTTCGATATTGATCGCCATGCTGGATATATTTATCCATAAATAAATACAAATCATTCGCCCATTTGAAATGCTTTGCTTGGTTGGAAATTTCCTCTTCACCACTTTTGTTTCCAAATTTTTGCGCCAGTATTTTTGCTACACAGGTTCTTACCAATAGTTCGTCAACTTCATTTTCCCATTGCTCATCAGCCAGCTTTTTTCCTTTAGCTGTAGTAAGGAAATTATTCCTGATCTTAAATAATCGGTCATGATAATTATTTACAAAGTTTTTCAGGTAGATATGACTACATTCATGAGCAACCACATTTAATGCCGGCTCAAAAACTACCGGACTATCATTGGTCAGTTTTTTGGATTTATCTTCAATATATCCTGCCTTAGCTATGATCTTTCCAGCAAACCTTTTATCTTTTGAGCTTACCGCATTACTGCCGTGGTTACATAGAATATCCGTATAAATCACATATTCTCCGTTTTGTTTTGATCTATAAAAGGAATCCACGCTATTGAGTATTCCACTTTTCCCAATATATAATTCTCCATTCTTATTAATACGCTCGTATGCTTTGCGATGTTGGTTAATGAACCTTGCTACCTGGCAATCTTTATAAAAGGTGTTGAACCGAAATAGAAACGTATCCAGGGGAGCATTTCTGATATAATTAACTTCTGGTTTGATCTCCAATTTAAAGGGATGCTTATTGGATAAAAAAAGACCTAACGAAGCCATATCAGGTCCGTCCCAATTTTTTAGTTTTCTGTACCAGTTTAATGATGGATGGTTATTGTACGGTTTGAAATAAGTTAATACATCCCTGTAATAGGTTGATGGAGTTGGTTTTGTGTCCAGTGTATCAGCGGTAGCAAGTGTAAAGAAAATGCTCAGTGCCTCAACTCTAGGGTCAGTTTGTATGGAAAATATTTTTTGTCCATACGATGCAGTTTGTAAAAGTGTTAAGGTTAAAACCAAAAGAAAATGAAGGAAAAGTTTTCTGCTCATGCTCCAAATTTATAAAGAGATCTTGTAAAATATCTTATTGTCTTTAAATGTTTCTTTCCTTATTTTGGGTTAATATGAAATCGTCATGCTTTGAAAGACTTGCCAAATGGATCATTGATTTTCCGGAAACTTTCCTGTAGATGATGTTAAAGGGATTGATAAATACCAGGGCAGTTTTTTGAGACTGGCGTTCCAATGGTGCTGATAATTGTGGTATGCCATAGTTTATTTCATCTTTTTAATCTCTTCATAGGTATATTGCTTGTATTCAATCCCG
The DNA here is from genome assembly GCF_048515415.1 of Pedobacter sp. N23S346. NCBI lineage: Bacteria > Pseudomonadati > Bacteroidota > Sphingobacteriia > Sphingobacteriales > Sphingobacteriaceae > Pedobacter > Pedobacter sp. N23S346. Next base: position 45,136 of record NZ_JBLYEE010000010.1, on the reverse strand, counting down.
AATCTTCTTGCGTTCTCTTCTACAGTAGTCTCAAATCCGACTTTTCTTCTTCGGTTATTTACCGCTTTAGCGTTCTCAATCGGCAATACATAAATTATCTGTCGCTTTTCGCCAGTTTGCTTATCGGTGATAAATTTTCCTTCCAACTGCGTGCCATAGATTTGTGGCTTCCTTTCCTCTGTTAATTTTCTGTCAAGCATCATGGCAACATCAGTAAGGTGTATCTCTTTATTTTTTCCTGCTTCCTCAATTAATGGATAGTATTTGGCAATTTTTGGAGAATGCTGTATAACAAGAAAAACAGCAGTATTGGTTGGTTCGCCAACCATTGTTTTGCCGGGGTAACCATATCTCTGAACAATATTTTCGACTTTTATTAGATTAATGCTGTCTGTTTTTGTTATTAATGTCCAGATGTTTTTGTCTAAATAGTCTCTTTTACAGCCAACTATCCTTGCTATTTCTTGCTTTCGCAAGTCAGTGGTTTGATTATCAGTATACTCTCTAAATACCTGGTCTTGAACAAGTATGCTATCAAGTTGTTTTTTTAAATCTTTATTGATTTTAGTTTGGGATTTACATCCGAATCCAATTAGACATAGTAAGATCAGAAGTATGAATTTACTCATATTGAAGGTTTAACATAGAAGTTTATGAAATGCCAGAGATTCATCTGTGATTTTTGTAAAAGAAATAAGCCTGTAACAATTCGTGTCTTGATTCCTATTTAAACGGCATCACCTTTTTTACTTTTTAGCATCCAGCTTTTTAATGTGGGCGATAATTCTTTTTTCCTGGCTATCTTCCGTTTTTTGAGAAATGATGTCGTCCAGGATAGCTGTTTTTTCATCTTCCGGCAGGCTCATAAATTTTTTATATACCTCGGCATCCTTAAAACAATCTTTAACTTCATCCTCATGGGTTAACCGATCATCTGATGTTTTAAACATACTTACCGTTACTTCATCACCAGCACCTTTATTTATTGCCTTGCGAATGGTGCTGTTCAGCGAAATTCGTTTGTCTTTATTAGTTAGCGGAGCCAGATTCAGATCTTTAAATTCGTAGCCATCAATAGTGCCCGAAACCTTCATGAATCCCCATTTACCACGAATATCTTTAAGTGCCCGGGATAACCAAATTATATGTCCATGCATCCTTACCCGGTTCATGCTGGATTTTCAATTTTTCGTTTTTCAAAAGTTCTTTCATAATTTTCTTTAAAATTTGATAGAGGTAATAACGCAATTAAAGATTGCCTTGTTTCACCATTTAATTGGTATTGATGAAAATAGTAAGTAAAAACGTGCCGGAACTTAAGCCATCGATTTTGGAACAGACCTCAACCTATAAGCCAAGGCCGCTACGTAAAAACTGAATAAAGGGTAATGCGGCACTAAAACTGATGAGTATATCCTGCATCAATTCATCCTTCGTTTTTAGCATGTCTATCGGGCTTTTCAGTTCATATCGTTGAAGTTTAATGTAAGCCTCGCCAGGAATTCCAATAGGATATCCCTTTGGTAAGGAAGTTAATGATGAAGACTGTTCTAAACTAAATCCTGATGAATACATATCCTGAAGGATCAGATCAAACTCTTCTGTGTGCCTGGAAAGGTAACTTCTCATCACCTGTAGGCCAAAAATATCAGGGTCGTATTTAACGCTGATATAGTTTAGGTTAGGTTCAATGTGTACAAGGTATGCAGGTTCATTGCCATCATTTGCTAAAGGGCTAATGGCTATTTCAAAAAAGGCATTGTAGGTTATTCCTTTTTAGGCTTAAAGTTTACCAGATTTGAGACAAACCTTTCTACCTCAATTTCATCATTTAACTTGGTATCGATAGGAGAGAGCTGCGCTAATAAGAGGTAGGCCAAATCTCCGATCTCAGTTTTTGCCCGCTCATATTCGCCAATATGATCCATAAACCAGGTTTGATTGTTATTCGATTTTAAATTAGATAAAAACTCTAGCTTTTTTTTCATTTGATTAAGGAGATTGGAATACAAATTTGGAAACAAAATGACGTTACAAATATTTTTCTCATGCCGTTATGATCATTAAAAATCTATTTTTGATTGTACACTTAGGGTTTAAAAGCATGTTAAATAAAGCAACGTTTACATTTTTATCTAAACTAACAAAAAATAATAATACGGAGTGGATGAATAACCATCGCGATGCCTATAATAATTGCATGGACGATTTCTCTGATTTCGTACAAATGTTAATTAACGAAATTGCACAATTTGATAACGACATTTCGAAATCTGATTTGAAAGCGAAAGATTGCATACCGAGGCTAAATAGAGATCTTCGCTTTTCAAAGGATAAGTCTCCATACAAAACCTATCTCTATGCGGTGATCAGTAAAAATGGCCGGAAAAGTGGTAATGCAGTTTATTACATCGTGATTAAACCAGGCGAAAGTGGCATTGGTGCCGGCGCCTTTCAACCAGAAAAGCAAATATTAAAAAAGCTTCACCAGGAAATTGATTTTAATTTAAAGGAATGGCTTTCCATTGTAGAAGATAAAGGTCTTTTATCAAAATTTCCGGAAGGTATCATCTCCAATCAATACCTCAAAAAAACGCCAAAAGATACGGAAGAAAGTAATCCCGCTTTAAAGTTTTTAAAGATGAAAGATTTTTATGTTGACCATCACTATAATGATGAATTCTTTTTAAAAAAGGAAAACCTGAACACGATAATAGAAAGCTACAAATCTGCCAGAAAATTGAAAGATTTTATTAATACGGCATTAGCTGAATAAACGCCAGTTATGATGACCTAAGGCATGTAACAGAATGCTTTATCTTAATTTAATGTCCGATATTCATTGGGTGTCAATCCTGTTTTTTGCTTGAACAACCTTGTGAAATGCTGTTGGTATTTAAATCCCAGGTCGCTGGCAATTTCATTGAAAGTTTTTGAACGGTCAAAAATGTAGGTTTTTGCCTGGTCTATCATTTTAGACTGAATGTAATCCAGTGCAGTACTGCCCGTTTCCTTCTTGATGAGGTCGCCAAAATAGTTAGGAGACAAGTGCAATTGTTCTGCGCAATAGGCCACACCTGGCAGGCCCAATTGCGATGCCTTGCCAGAGCGGAAATAGTCGGTCAACAGATTCTCGAAACGTACAAGGATATCCTTATTTGCATGGCTCCTGGTTATAAACTGGCGATCATAAAACCGCATGCAATAGTTCAGGAATAGTTCGATATTGGAAACGATTAGCGTCTTGCTATGCTTATCGATATTTTGTTCTATTTCTGCCGAAATCTTTTCCAGGGATTCTATTATCGTCTTTTTTTCCTTTTTTGAAAGATGAAGGGCCTCGTTCACCTCATATGAAAAGAAGCTGTACTCTGCAATGGTCTTCCCTAGATGTGTTCCCTTTAGCAGATCGGGATGAAAAACCAACCCATAACCGGAAGGAATCACTGCCTGGCCATTGCTGTCTATCCCATAAACCTGCCCAGGTTGAACAAATACCATAGTTCCATCCTCGTAATCATAAGACTGGCAGCCGTAAGTTATATTTCCACATCTTATGTTCTTGAAGAATATGGCATAAATGCCCATGTAATGCCTGTAGTGGATAATGGTTGGTGCTTCATTGAAATTAACCACTGTAACCAATGGATGCAATGTATCTACCCCAACATAATCATTATACTGGCGGACAGTGTCCAGCCTTTTCACTTCTTCCATAACCTTGTTTATAGATCAAATTTAACAAAAACGAATCTTTCTTGCTCACCTCTGACCTCGAATCAGTAAAAGTGGTAAACAATACTGTAATCTGTATAAAACGGAAGCAGTGTTTACTAGTGATATTTGCAATGTGGATTTTTTGGATGAGGTAAGCCTATCCAGATGGGTACACAAAATTTAAATTCTATGAGCATGAATATAGTAGTAGAACAAGAGGATATTTTAGATAGGTTAAGGTCTGGTGAACCCATTAGGTTGAACGACCAAGAATATTACAGGATAAGTGAGGTTGTTAACAGAACAATAAAACTTTCGCAGTTGCTTAATACTGCTGCCGACATCAATTCTATACGCGATATGCTTGGTAAAATCATTGGTGCGAGAATTGATGACAGTACCACCGTTTTTGCCCCTTTCTATACCAACTTCGGAAAGTTTATCACTATAGGTAAGAACGTGTTCATCAACCATGCCTGTTCATTTCTTGATATGGGTGGTATTACTATTGAAGATAATGTGCTGATCGGGCCACGGGTTAACCTGGTAACGGAGAACCATCCTTTGGATCCCAGAGATAGAACAGCATTAATTACAAGGCCTATTATCATTAAGCAAAATGCCTGGATTGGTGCCGGAGTAACCATACTTCCTGGAGTTAGCATTGGAGAAAATGCTGTCGTTGCCGCCGGAGCCGTTGTCTCGAAGAACGTTGCTCCAAATACCGTTGTCGGAGGGGTTCCGGCAAGATTTATCAAAAATATTTAACATGAAAAAAACAATTTTTATTGCGCTTACAGCAGTGCTTTTCTATGGTAACGCAAGCGCACAATCAACATTAAACCTAGTACAGATGAAAGAAATCTCAGCTAAAGAATATACCACTTTTAAGGTAAGTGATAAGGTTACTTTGTATGCCGTAAGGTTCAAAAATCAATATAATCTGCAAGTAGCCGGACACCTTTTTGTTCCGAAAAATATGGACAGAAAAGCCAAAAATCCGGCAATCATTGTTGGTCATCCGATGGGTGCGGTAAAGGAACAAAGTGCTGATGTTTATGCTTCGAATATGGCAGACAGAGGTTTTATCACTTTGGCAATAGACCTGTCTTTCTGGGGCGAAAGCGAGGGCGAACCCCGCAATGCAGTATTGCCAGATATGTATGCAGAAGATTTTAGTGCGGCTGTCGACTTTTTGGGTACACGCCCGTTTGTTGACAGGGAAAATATTGGGGTTTTAGGCATCTGTGGAAGTGGAAGTTTTGTGATCAGTGCTGCTAAGATTGATCCAAGGATGAAAGCCGTTGCGACAGTAAGCATGTACGATATGGGTTCGGCCACCCGAAATGCGCTGAATCATTCGCAAAGCCTTGAACAAAGGAAAAAAAATCAGGCTGAAGCCGCTGAACAACGATATGTTGAATTTACTGGTGGCGAGACGAAATACACCGGTGGGACTACCCATCAGCTGGATGAAAATACTCATCCAATACAGCGTGAATTCTATGAATTCTATCGCACCCCAAGGGGCGAATATACCCCAAAAGGCGGATCACCGAAAACTACCACACATCCTACATTGAGCAGTAACACAAAGTTCAACAACTTCTATCCTTTCAATGACATAGAAACCATTTCTCCCCGTCCGATGTTGTTTATTACCGGAGATAAGGCCCACTCCAGGGAATTTAGCGAAGATGCATACAAACGTGCGGGCCAACCGAAAGAATTGGTCATCGTTCCAAACGCAGGCCACGTTGACCTTTACGACAAAACTGACCTGATCCCATTCGATAAGCTGGAAACTTTCTTTGCTAAACATCTAAAAGAAAAAAGATAGTGAAAACCTAAATCAAAAAAACATATGAAGATATTATCGTTGATCGCATTTACTTCCATGGTGCTCCTGGGCATTAGCAGTAGTGCACAGATCGCCAGTAAGGCAGATCAGAATAAACTGAATTTTATATTTCCGAAAGGTGAACTTGGACCTGCTGAAAATTTCACGGGGAAGGCCTGGAACATCGGTCTGGTAGAAAATGACACGGTCTATCATACCGTAGTGGGAAATGTCTATTTTGAGCCTGGTGCCAGAAGCAACTGGCACACACATCCCTCGGGACAGATACTGATCATCACCGATGGTGAGGGTTATCACCAGATAAAAGGTCAGCCAAGACAGATCCTCAAAAAAGGCGACATCGTGAAGTGCCCGCCAAATGTAGAACATTGGCATGGTGCAAGCCCCCAAACCGGAATGCTACAAATGTACATCTTGCCAAAGACAGAAAAGGGCATTGTAACCTGGTTGCAGAGGGTAACAGACGAAGAATACTCGACAGTTAATAAACAATTTTAACATGGAACATACAGGTCACACATCAAGAAGGAAATTTATTCAGCAATCGGCAGTTGTAGGCGCAGGGTTAATGCTTGCAGGTCCAATAAAAAGTCTAGCACAAACAGATAATAAAAAAATCATGAGCAATAATATAGCATCAAAAGGTTACGCAGGAAAAGATAAACAAGGAACATTGGTTCCCTGGAACTTTGAGCGCAAGACGGTTGGGGACAACGACATATTGATCGACATCAAATTTTCTGGCATTTGCCACTCAGATATCCATACCATTAAAGGGCATTGGGGGCCACAACAATACCCACAAGTACCAGGACATGAAATTGCGGGGATTGTTACTGCAGTCGGGAAAAAGGTGACCAAGTTCAAAATAGGCGATAAGGCAGGCGTTGGTTGCATGGTAAACAGCTGTATGGAATGTGAAAGCTGTAAAAATGGCGAAGAGCACCATTGCGAAACTACGGGAATGGTAGGCACTTACGGTTCACCTGAAAAATCATCACCTTCAGGAATTACCCAAGGCGGCTATGCCAATAATATTGTGGTAACAGAACATTTTGCCATTAAAATTCCCGAAAGTATCGATTTGAAATACGCAGCGCCATTGTTGTGTGCCGGTATCACCACCTATTCTCCCATGATGAAAGTGAAGTTTAAAAAAGGAGATAAGATTGGCGTAGTGGGAATTGGTGGTTTAGGACACATGGCGATTAAGTTGGCTGTTTCTAAAGGAGCGGAAGTGTACGCGTTTACTACTTCGCCTTCAAAAATAAGTGACATCAAAAGCTTTGGTGCAAAAGAGGTAATAGTAGTAAAATCGGCAGAAGATTTAAAGCCCTACAAAGGCAAACTCGACTTTATGATTTCTACCGTGCCTTATGCTTATGAAATGTCGCCCTACATCGATTGTGTAAAAAAATACGGGTACTTTACTCAAGTTGGGCAACCTATTAATGGCGAATTGGCCATCAATAATTTCAATATGATTTTCAATCGGGTAAATTTCAACGGCTCTCTGATTGGTGGTATTCCCGAAACCCAGGAAGTGATGGATTATTGTGCCGACAACAAAATCTATCCGCAAATAGAAATCATTAAAGCTTCGGAAATAAATGATGCATGGGAGAAAGTCGTGAATAAAGAAGCGAGGTATAGGTATGTGATTGATGCGGCTACATTTTAAAATTAAAATCATGAAACATTTATTAATGAGTACCATGTTGCTCGGCTCTCTGTGTTTGGGCATGTCCAGTTGTGATAAAGACAAGGATGCAGTTGTAGCGACAGACAGGGAGAATGGAAACACAAGCAATCCAACAGCAAGTAAGATGAAGATCACAGTAGGAGCAGCTGTTTTTACAGCAACACTTAACGATAACCAGTCTGCTAATGCATTGAAAGCTATGTTGCCGCTCAGTATCAAAATGGAGGATCTCAACGCGAACGAGAAATTTTATAATTTCCCTGGCACCTTGCCAACCAGTGCTTCTGTGGGAGGGAATATTCAGGTTGGAGATCTAATGTTGTATGGTAATAACTGTTTGGTGCTTTTTTACAAGGGCTTCAATACTTCATATAGTTACACCAGACTTGGTAAGATCGATAATGTAACCGGGCTTGTTGCTGCATTGGGTTCTGGAGATGTAAATGTCAGGTTTGAATCACAGTAAACATTATCAGAAATGTTTAAGAAATCAGATAAGCCAAAAAAATTGAAAGCATAAAAATAATGATAAAAACTTCGCTAATTACAATGTTAACTTTGGTTACATTCATAAGCACAGCTTATTCACAGGAAACCAAACAGTCGGCCAAATCGAAAGTAGAGGCAGTTTTTCCTAAAGGCAAGTCGGAAGGCGAGGTTAATAACCAAAAAATAAAAGAGATAACAATTATGACACGTATGGAGAAGAGCGAAGAAAAATTTAAACAGTTGTTCGGCGAAGAGATAAATGGCATAGAAGCAACTGATCCTGATTTTCAGGAAATAATGAACAGCTTCATTTTTGGAGAGGTTTATAAACAGGGCAAACTAGATAACAGGATGCGTGAGCTTACAACAATAGTTGTGCTTACAGTGAACCAAAATTTGCTTCAACTTAAATCACAGGTTGCTGCGGCACTAAATATTGGAGTAACGCCGATCGAAATAAAAGAAGCAGTTTACCAATGCGCACCATATATTGGTTTCCCAAAAACATTGAATGCTATCCATGAAATAAATGAGGTATTTAAAGCAAATAACATTGTGCTACCTCTTAAAAGTCAAAAGACGGTAACAGAAGATACTCGTTTAAGTAAGGGAATTGCTGTGCAGACAGAAATATTTGGTGATCTCATACCAAAGATGAGGGCAAATGCACCTGAAAACCAAAAACATATACAAGATTATTTATCTGCATTTTGCTTTGGCGATTTCTACACCCGTGGCGGGCTTGATCTAAAAACGAGAGAATTGTTAACACTCAGCATGGTAAGCAGTCTTGGTGGCGCCGATAGTCAGGTGAAAGCACATGTACAGGCCAATAAGAATGTTGGAAATGATAAAGCAACATTAATTAGCGTGATCACCCAGTGTCTACCATATATGGGATTTCCAAGAACACTTAATGCACTGGCTTATGTAAATGAAATTTTTATCGAAAATTAATATATAATATTTATCGCAATGGCAAAACACGAAGAAGTACAAAATGGAGTTATATTTCCAATAGGCGAAAAAAATGATGCATACGCTCAATACTTTATTGGACAGAGTTATTATAATGCTTTAGTCGCAGACCCTAATATAAGCGTGGGCGTAGGTAATGTTTCCTTTGAACCAGGCTGCAGAAATAACTGGCATCGCCATAATGGTGGATTTCAGATTTTGATGGTAACCGGCGGTGAGGGATGGTACCAGGAATTTGGAAAATCTGCACAAGCCCTGAAAGTTGGAGATGTGATCGTAATTAATGATGGTGTAAAACACTGGCATGGTGCCACAAAAGATAGTTGGTTTGAGCATATTGTAATCACGGCGGGGACGCCTGAATGGTTGGAACCTGTAAACGACGAACATTACAACCAAATTTAAACTCCTGGTTTGTCCTTATTCCATCGTTAATCTATAGCCCAGCGATACGTTGCTACGAAATCGACACCACCGGCATTGACAGTTTGAAATGAAATTAAGTCGACCAGTTTTGGTGAATGCATTCAAATATTTATATTAATTAAATTTAATTTTTGCATTATTCTGAATAATCTTCATCAATCTTTGAAATTCTAGTCAAGTCATCAAGCAAATTTCTAGAAAAGTACACAGCTTCGGGAGCAGATTTAAAGCCTTACAGAGATGTAGGGCTTTTTTGTTTTTAACTGATTTTCAAATCGTTGTATACCTTAAATAGAGGCCGATTTTTGGTTCGAGCCCAGTGTCCGCAGCCATAATTGGCAAGCACCGTAAAACGGTCGCTTGCATTTTTTCTTCTAATTTGCTGTTTTTCTGATAGATAATACTCAATAAAAAGCTAAGGTTAGTCGTCGATGTCTCAAATTCAAAAGTGAATTTTTCAGAGTACATCGAACCAATTATTTTTCTCTGGACAGAAACGTCGCAATCAATGTAGATTCTATCCAATCTGGTAAACTTGTCAATTGCACCATCCAATATACTCTCCAAATCACACAACCCCATAAGATTAATAGCGACTTATGGCAGCTTTGCTTCTAGTACAGTAATTTTTGGTTCGATGCTGCTGAATTTTGGAGGGATTGAAATTTTGCTAGCATCATATAGTTTAAATGCCTGTTCTGGAAATAAATAAACGAGGTCATATGTTCTCGAACGACCATAAAAAGGTTCCCTATTTCGGATACAACTTAACTGGATTTGGATACTTCCATGTTCTTCAACTTGCGGAGTTTTGTATCATAATTAAAAAATAAAATTATGAACGAACAAAAAGTATGGTTGATCACAGGTGCATCAAAAGGTCTAGGACTTGCACTGACCAAATTAGTATTATCACAAGGCAATAAGGTGATTGCAACTTCCAGAAATATTGAGGATTTCAAAAGTTCAATTTCTGAACATCAAGAGAATTTTCTGCCTTTGAAACTGGACATTACTTCTGACAAGGACGTAAAGAACGCAATTCAACAAAGTATTGAAAAATTTGGCAGAATTGATGTAATTGTAAATAATGCTGGTTATTCCCTGGTAGGCAGCATGGAAGAAATGACAGATGAGGAATTTCGTCAAACTGTAGATGTTAACCTGTTTGGTACAGTTAATATTATAAGAAATGCGATGCCTTATTTAAGGGCACAGCAATCTGCGCATATCATTAACATTTCTTCCAACGCAGGCTATGTAGGTTTTGCCAATGCATCGAGTTACAATGCCGCTAAGTTTGCAGTTTTAGGACTTTCCGAAGCCTTGGCACAAGAAGTAAATCCTTTTGGCATTAAGGTTACCGTGATAGCACCAGGACAGTTCCGGACAAACTTTATGGATAAAGGCTCTTTAACATTTGCAAAAAACAGGATTGATGTGTATGGCCTGGATCAAGCAGAAAGAATGTGGACAAATTTCAGCGGTCAGCAAGCTGGCGATCCGGAAAAACTAGTCAGAATTTTAACTGAGATAGCAGCCCTGGAGAATCCGCCATTACATCTGCTTTTGGGCCCTGATACGTATGAGCTTTTGAAGGCACATCGTGAAAAGGAAATGCAGGAATTTGAAGCATGGAAGCATTTGACCCTGTCCACCAATTTCGATTAATCCTTATATTTGTAAAATGAAACCATCATGATTTTTCCAAAGCCAACATGGAAAAAAAAAACATAATAGCTTCATCACCACTGAAAACAAATTTCATATAGATGAAAAAAGCAGGGAACAAACCATACGTCTTTAATTCCATTGCTGATCTGCACCGGGTTCTAGAAGTTTCACAGCCTAAAAATCCGCTGGTAAGCGTAATCAATTTCGAGGAAATAAAATGCTTCGATGACGAAGTGCTGCGGTCTGTTTCCTATAATTTCTATTGTATCGCCATCAAGAAAAATTTTGAAGGGAAGATGAAATACGGGCAGCAGTATTATGATTTTGATGGCGGCGTAATGACCTTTTTTTCGCCTTTGCAAGTGGTAACCACCCATATTTTAGATGGCATAAAACTGTCGGGCTATTGGTTGGTGCTGCATCCGGATTTCATACGTAACTATCCGTTGGGGAAAACAATAAAATCATTTGGTTATTTTGATTATGCCGTGAATGAAGCCTTGCATCTTTCGGAAAGCGAGGAAATAATGGTGGAGACCGTGATGGCCAATATCGCCAAAGAAGTTGCCTTTCCCATTGATAATTATAGCCAGGACGTTATCGTATCCCACATCGAGGTGTTACTAAATTATTGCAACCGTTTTTACAACAGACAGTTTATAACCCGACGCACGGCAAACAACGACTTGCTGATCAAATTGGAAAACATACTGTCTAATTATTTCAACAGTGGGCAGGTACAGGCATTAGGGATTCCTACGGTTCAGTACATCTCTTCCGAATTAAATGTATCGGCAGATTATCTGAGCGATATGCTCCGCAATCTTACGGGAATGAATACCCAGCAGCATATCCATCATCATTTGATTGAAAAAGCGAAGGAAATATTGGCAACAACAGACCTGTCGGTAAGCGAGATTGCCTACCAGTTGGGTTTTGAGTACCCACAATCGCTCAATAAGCTGTTCAAGAAGAAGACCGCTGTTTCTCCTTTGGAATATAGGAATTCCTTTGGTCCGAACTAAAGAAAGCCTCATCCCAAATAACCTGCTTCCTTCGTTATTTGCAACTCTTCATTTGGTTCTCGCAATTCTTTCTTTCGTCTATTGAGGATCTTTGTTCAAACAAAAACAAAGAAATGATGGCAAGAATTTTTATAGCTGTATTGCTGATTGTGGTGGTGCTGATGGGCCTAAAACAGGGCCTGGCGATGTTCAATGGGAATGATGGTATGTTGGAAATGTTCGGTAAGTTCAATTTTAACAGGTTTTGGGTAAAAGTAATTGGAGGACTAACCATATTGGCAGCGATTATGGTGCTGTTCCCACAAACTTATGTAGTTGGTAATGTTTTGATGGCTTCCCTGATCCTGTTGATCTTGTGCCTCCAGCTTTCAATAATGGATATCAGGGGCGCAATGATTGAGGTGCCTTTTCTATTAATGAACCTTGCACTGATCTACTTTCAATATCCAACGATAAAAAAATAGAATTTTGACATTTCTGAATTTAATATTTCCTCCGTTCGACAGCAATAGAAATGGGTTTTGGTTCTAAGGACCAAAACCTTATTTTGTTAAGGCTGGCTCGAATGGATTGGGTTTTATGGAATTACTTGTTAATTTTAGCGAGAATTCGACGCACATGAAAGAGGAAAAGTTAAGGATCTTCAATGATCTCCATGAACAGTATAAACATCTTGGATTGCCTGTTTCGCTGATGGACAGGCAGAGCGATTTTACCATCTTCAATCTTGCGGATATAAAAGACGTGATTACTTTCCGCTCGCCCATTAGTAGGCTGAATTTTTTTGTGTTTGCATTTGTGAAGAACGGCCAGGGGAACTATACCATCGACGAACAGCGTTTTGATATCCGTCCGAGTACCGTATATTTTACCAACCCGGGGCACTCGAGATCATTCGACTGGGCAGAAGTTGAGGAGGTTTATCTGATCACCCTGAGCGAATCCTTTCTGAAGGAGAATGTACATGCAGATATATTCGAGGAGTTTCCTTTTCTGCTTGCCGAAACATTTCCGGCACGTGTGCTCACGCCCGAGGTCTTTGAAGAATTTGAACGACTTTATCTACAGATTCATAAAGAGTACGTGTCTCATTCACCGTTTCGCAACCGCCTGATCGGGAATCTTTTTGTGGTGCTGTTGCTCAAGATCAAGGAGTACTTTTGGCTTGATTATAACCCTATATACGAGGGCAACAGGAGTTCGCATATCGTTAAGAACTTTAAAAGGCTCCTTGAAAAGCACTATCGTGACCTCAGTAGTGGTCTGCTTGACCGTGCTTTCCGTGTGCAGGAGTATGCCGATGACCAGAACCTGCATCCCAATTACCTCAGTAGCGTAATCAAGGCAAAGACCGGAAAGGCCATTGGTACCTGGATAGCGGAGAAGACGATAGCGGAGGCAAAGTCCCTGTTGCAGAATTCGTCTATTTCAATCAAGGAGATTAGTTTTATGTTGGGTTTTTCCGAATCGGCACACTTCAGCAATTATTTTAAGAAGCATACTAAAATTTCTCCTGCTAGCTTTCGTAGCGAACATATCAAGCTTTCGCAATAGTAGGTGTTCGCATATTGTTCCAAGTCTTTATGATTTGGCGGTTAAGATAAAATTAACTAATAAATTGGGAAGGTGGGAGAGGGTTTTTCGCCAGTTTTGCAAGCTTGTTAACTGAAGTTTTTGCTTTTGGCAATTAGCGCAACTCGCTAATAATTTTGTTCCATTTTTCTTTATGTTCAAATTTTAAGGCTGTGTCGTTCTCTATTAGATTTACATATTTATCAATAAACTCAAATGTGTTATCAAGTAATCGCAAATAATATTTTAGAGAATGCATTATACCATTAACTATCAATTGACAACCGTGGACATTTTTAATTTTTTGTACCTCAGCTTGTATTTTAGCCCAATCTTCTTTATTTGGTGGTTGCCCTGTCGAAAGTATATAATATCTATTTACCGGAGTTGTTTGAAATTTAGAATACGCATCTTGTACAATTTGCAAGGTTATAGTTATTCCATGTTTCACCTCAACGGCTTCGAATGTTCTGTTATTATCGTCAATTATTTCAATATCACCAACTCTTCCACTTCTAGAGTCAGCTGAAGTGTGACTTTCAATTGGTAGAAGTTTTTTGTTTTCAAACCTTTTAGCCTCATGTAACAAACATTCGTAAATAGCATATATCGCTAAAACCGGTAATCTTGATGCACCCTCTGCTTTGTATGAAGAATGAAAATGCTCATCTAAAATTCCTAAAATTGAATTTATCGACAAAGTGGTTGGTTTGGCTAGGTCAATTGTATGTTGATTTCGCTTAATTATAAGACCTTGAAATATATAATGAAGATATTTTTTACAGTCAGCTCCATTTTGAATGTTGTCCAATAACGTAAGGAATGCTGCTTTTAAACCACTAGGATTAATAGCTCCAGTATAATTTTGATCGTAAGGCACCTTTTGCTCAAGAGAACGCGTTAGCCAACCACTTTCTGCCATTGCTGGAAATTTGCATTTTTTTAAAAACGGGGTTATGTTTTTACTATCAAAAGTTCTTCCCGAATATCCATTTTGGATTCCATCTTGATGGTTTCTAATATCTTGAGTGGGATGAAGTATTTTATAAACAACACTTGTAATAAATACGGTTAGCACACCCTTTGCAGATTCTGAATATTGCAGAACGGTATCTAAAAGTGCTTTTTCAGCTTCACTTAAATCACTTGAAATGTTTTCATTCGAACCTACAGCAGTCATTGCTATATTGTAATACCCATTTAAAAAATCTTCTGTAGCTGGAGCCATTTACAACAATTGAGTTTTAATTTGCTTTGATATTTCCTTTATCATAGGTATACAAACTGAATTTCCAATTTGACGATAAAGCTCGGACGTGTTGTTTATTTTTATAAATTTTTCTGGAAACCCCATAATCTTATAACATTCATTAATCGTTAACTTTCTAACTTGACCATTATTGTAAATCCAAAATCTTCCAGAAGACTCTTGAGAAGGTAATGCAGGATGCAAACCATCTGTTGAGTATATTCTATTAGGCTGTTTATGTACACGAGATAAATGTTCAGTTCCCGGTCTAACGCCAGCTTTGCGAATAGTTTTATTTCGATAGCCAATGAAAATTAAACCTGATTCTTGCTTTTTAAAATTTTCAATAAGTGTATAAGGTTCGTTTAGATACTCAAAATCAGCATTTTTATCTAAAATTGTTTTTAAATTTACTTTAGGTTTTGTTGCTAATTTGTTAAAATCAAAATATTTTGATTGATGTCCAATTATAACAACTCGCTCCCTATTCTGGGCTACGCCAAAATCTGAAGCATTCAGAACTTTCCAAGTTACTTTATATCCTAAGACTTCTAAATCTTTTATTATGGTTTTAAATGTATTTCCTTTATCATGATGCACTAAATGTTTTACATTTTCCAAAAAAACAACTTTCGGCTTTCTTTTTTCTATGATTTGAAAAACGTTATAGATTAGTGTGCCTCTAGTATCCTCAAAACCCTTCATCTTACCTGAAATACTGAATGGCTGGCAAGGGAAGCCTGCGGTTAAAACATCATGTTTCGGAACAATATTTAAGTCAAGTTTTGTAATATCACCAAATGGAACTTCGCCAAAATTAGCTTCGTAGCTTCTTTGAGCATGTAAATTAAATTCCGAAGTAAATACACATTTGCCTTTTAATTCTTGCAGGGGTATCCTAAACCCCCCAATTCCAGCAAAGAGGTCAATGAAAGTAAAGTCAGGTTCTTCAGGTGGAGGAAATGGTACATCAAATTTCATTGGTAAGTAGAGCTGTAATGGCTCTTCAACTAGATTTAGTTGTTCGGTAATTGATTGCAGGTATTCTTTAGCCGGTTCTTTATAATGCTGAGAAACTCCATTTAAATGATTTTGAAAATAGTGTGTGAGGTGGGCGATTCCATTATCGAAAGCTTTGTCAACTTCAATTTTCAATTTTTTCTTTACTGTTGAATATTTAATCATTTACTAATTCTGGTCGAATAAATCGTTGCAATGTCGTTAAATTCGGTCAATTATTTCTTTAAGTTCCTTCATATAATTTTCAACATGAATGTTTGAAAATTATTCGATTTATCTGGTTAATTCCGATTAATCAAAATAATCCCCATTTTTATAATGCTAATACAGTTGGAGCAATCCAGCAAATAACATAAAAAAACTGGCATGAAATAGAATTCATGCCAGTCAAAAAAGGGAT
Source organism: Pedobacter sp. N23S346 (assembly GCF_048515415.1). Classification (NCBI taxonomy): domain Bacteria; kingdom Pseudomonadati; phylum Bacteroidota; class Sphingobacteriia; order Sphingobacteriales; family Sphingobacteriaceae; genus Pedobacter; species Pedobacter sp. N23S346. The sequence goes on along the minus strand of NZ_JBLYEE010000010.1, from coordinate 29,023 downwards.
CTTTAGTTTTTTCTATCGATATTTCAGCTTAGTTGGTTGCCCCACCGTTTACCAACAGGTGTTGGCCAGAGATGAAAGAGGAAAGGTCGCTTGCAAAGAATTCTGCCGCATTGGCCACGTCTTCCACTTCTGCTAAACGTCCCATTGGACAGCTGTCTAACAGTTGCTTGCGGAGTTCGGGATAGCTATCGGCTTCGGCGAATATTCCAGAGTGATCTACTGCAAACGGAATGATGGTATTTACTGTAACCCCTTTGTGGCCAATCTCCTTTGAAAGGATTTCTACAAGGTATTTTGGTGTGGTCTTGCTACCGCCATACACGGCCATTCCAGGAACTGGATATGAGGTTGTACTAGAGGCGATGTAAATGATGCGGCCGTTATCGGTTATGTGCTTTGCTGCCTGTTGCATGGTGAAATAGGTGCCTTTGGTATTGATGGAAAATACGCGGTCGAACTGCTCTTCTGTAAAGTCGGTTACCGCGGTTTCTACCAGTTCGATGCCCGCATTTGCCACTACGATATCAATCTTACCGAAAGCACTGATGGCTTCAGCGAACAGGCGTTGTACGTCTGCTACCTTGCTCACATCTGCCTGAACGGAAATTACCCTAACGCCCATGGCCCTGATGTTGCTCACTACTTCATCTGCGGAGGATTTGTCGCGTGAATAGTTGATGATAATATCTGCGCCCAATGCTGCATAACGTTCTGCGATTGCTTTTCCCAGGCCTCTTGCTGAGCCTGTGATTAATGCTACTTTGTTAGTTAAATTTGTCATGATTTGAATAGTTAAAATGTTTATTAATGATTTTGGTTAAGGGAATGGTTAGCTTTTTGGGCCTGTACTTTTTCTACCGCCGAGTCGTTAAGCCAGGCGAACAGAAACCCAAAGAATAATGGAATGGCTAATTGTAAAATTGGGAGCGGGGCCAAGGGCGGATGTACGCCGAATACGACAATCAACCCTAAGAACCACGCTGGGATATTGTTCAGCGTTTTTGTTCTGGCGAAATAGGCCAATGATCCGATAAAGAGGAACACGGCAATTGGAAAGCCAAAGGCACCAATTTCTTTGCTAAGTGCACCGCCGGTTATTTGGATCAGCACGCCCATCAGGATGCCAAGGCCAATCTGCATAAATGCCTTAAGTGAGGATAATACTGTTTTTCCAAATAGGTAATAGCTTACCCAAGCGATGAACATTACCCAGGTTGGCCACGCCATAGCGAAGGAAATGCTTACTGCAACTGCGCCAAACAGGCCGAAAATGATTGCGGTTATAAACGTTTTCATAAATTTTAAGATTAATGGTTGTGAATGAATAGTGATTATTGATTGCTCCGTTATGCCATGGCGCCGTTGGCCCCGATGTTCTGTGCCGAGATCCATTTGGCATCATCACTGGAAAGAAAAGCCACAATCTTTGCAATATCTTCGGGCTCACCGATGCGGTTAAAAGCAGATAGTGAAGCCAGGCGGTCGATAACTTCTTGTGGTTTCCCCTTTGTGAAAAGCTCGGTATTGGTAGGGCCTGGGGATACTGAATTCACGTTTATGCCCCTGGTACCAACCTCTTTGGCAAACACTCTGGTAAGTTGTTCAACTGCCGCTTTCGACGCTACATAGGTGCTATAGGTAGGCATCATTACACGGGTGGTGGTTGAAGAGAAATTAATGATACTACCGTTGTCGGCAAGCTTTGTTGCTGCTTCCCGCATGGTGTTAAAAGTTCCCTTTACATTGATGTCGAACTGGCGGGCGAAATCTTCATCAGTCGTATCCTTAAGCAATTTGGTAATCATGATGCCGGCATTGTTAACCAGCACATCGATTCTTCCATAGTGAGCAATGGCAGCATCAAATAGATTTTTTACCTCATTAGCTTTGCTCACATCAGCCTTGATGGCAATGGCATCGCCACCAGTAGCTCTTATTTTCTGCACCTGCTGCTCGGCTGCATTTTCATCTCCCGCAAAATTGATGATCACTTTGGCTCCGCGAGCGGCTAATGTAGTTGCAATTGCGGCTCCGATTCCTCTTGATGCCCCGGTTACCAGGATTACTTTTTCTGTTAGATTTTTCATGTCGTTGTTGTTTTAAGTTTTTGTTTCTTTTTGATATACCAAAGGTCTACTTAAAACATCCGGGAAAAATGCAGGATCCAAAGCATTGTATGCAAAATTCAAAGACTGCAACTTTGAAAGTCACCTGCAGCTGATCTGAATAGAAATCTTCTTTAAAGATGGCTACTCTATGTACACCTTGATAGCCAAAACTTCGCGAGTTGATCTTCATTCATGAATTTGATAGTTTTTAAGGATCAAAGAACTATCACGACAATAAACGTTCAATACTGCATTACATTCATAAATAATTTGCATATACTTTTACCGCAGAATCTGTAATAAAATCCATAAGTTGATGGCTACAAAGCTGGGCTTTGTTTTTGCAAACAGGATCTTTATTCCTATAATTGGACTACCATCCTTTCAGGGACCTTATGACAGATAGAATTTCGACCCACTCTTTAAAAGACATTACGGATCAGGTAATCAGTGTAAATAAATTTATTGGAAGTGAGAGTAATTTGGTGTCTTATACAAAACCTGCACATCGGAGGGATGACCACTATCTGTTTATTTTTCAAAAAAGCGGGAAAAGCAAAATTGTAATCGACTTCAAAGATGTAGAATTAATAGGAAGTACCGTGCTATCTATATTGCCAGGGCAGGTTCATTATGGTGTTGCTGTCTGTGATCATACCGAAGCCTGGTTAATTACTATAGATAGCAATTTTATAGCAAATGATTATAGGGCAATTTTTGATCACCATTATTTTCAGTGTACTCCTTTGGCCTTGCCAGATGCGCAAAGTGCCTTATTGGATAATTGCGTGGAACTGATGGCATCGATAAATAGAGACCGGGATGGTCTGAATTTTCTTCCTCACGTAATGCACTCGCTTATCGGTGCCTGTGTGGGTATTTTTGCTTCTGCCTATCAACAGGTAGAGAATGGGGAAGAAGCCGTACTGCGTACACAGATTTTGACAAGGGAGTTTAAACGGCTGCTTCTACTCCAGTTTAAGACCCATAAAAGTACATCAGATTACGCCGCAGATCTGAATATCAGTCCGGCATACCTAAACGAAGCGGTGAAACTCACTACTGGGTTTCCGGTAGGTTTTTGGGTACAACAGGCTATTATGTTAGAAGCAAAACGTCTGCTATATGCTACGGATACAACAGTAAAAGAAATAGCCTATCTGCTGGGTTTTACTGATCATGCCTACTTTACCCGCTATTTTTCTAACGCTGAAGGTCAGTCTCCCTCTGTTTTTAGGATGAACTACCGCAAATAATCCAACAGCTACCATAGTTTATCCATTTCCAGCGATAGTGCCCTCCTCTAACTTTGTTCAAAAAATTAGAAATGGGAAATCATATTGTCTTTGTTATAGGTGTTTTGTGTGTTATACGGCTGTTTTATAGTCTGATATATTTTATTTACCCTTACATCAGCGCATCAAATCTCAAAAAATACCTTCAAAATGATGCCTTCGCGATGGTAACAGGTGCTACCGATGGCATAGGTAAGGCTATTGCTATTGCGCTTGCAGAAAAAGGGTTCAATATTATTTTACATGGACGTAGCCTTGCTAAGTTACAGGCCGTAGAGAAGAAAATAAATTCGGATTATCCAGCTCGTAAGGTAGTCTGCATGCTCCATGACGGAAGCAGGGATAGCCAGATGGATGTTGAAAAAATCAGGCATTTACCCATAAACATACTCGTAAACAATGTCGGTGCCGGCCCAATGGGGAGATTTGCAGCATTTACAAATCATGGAATCGCTGAAACTATAACCCTTAATACTTTATTCCCTTCACAGCTGACACGTAAACTATTGCCCCAACTGAACAGGACGCAATCACTTATTTTAAATGTTTCATCGTATACCGGAATATACCCACCTCCTTATTTAGCGGTTTATGCAGCTACAAAGGCTTACAATAATGCTTTTTCTATTTCGCTTTCCCGGGAACTGGAGAATATTGAAGTGATTTCGCTGATAACCGGAAGCGTAAATACGGGCAGTAACACCAAGCCGGTTACGTTTTTACGCCCCAGTGCAGCAACATATGCCAGGCATGTGCTTTCGGTTGTAGGCTGTGGCAGAAAGAGTATTATGCCTTATTGGCCACATGCCATACAAAGTTTCTTAATATCTCTTCTTCCCGAAAAAATTATTGATAGTGCCATTAAAAAGACCATGCAGAAAGAATTGGGTCAGCACGCATAATCAAATTTATCTCAACGTAAATCTAGCCTCTAAAATAAGTTGGAGGTTTAAAAATCACAAAAATGAAAATAAAAGTATCTGTATTAATAGCTATAGTTTCTGTCTTGTTTAAATTGAATGTTCAGGCACAAGAAAAATCAATTCAACAGGGCAGCACCAAACCGACTCTCCAATTGGGCGCTTTTAAAGCCGATTATACTTACTCACCATTTAATGTTAACGGCGAAGATGTGCAGGCACAGCAGGCCAATACCAGTCTGATATTTCCTCTTTATAGTAAACTAAAAGATGGGAAACTCGATTTTTTACTCGCTGGTATAGGGTATACGGGGCTATTCCTTTCTGGTAATAATACTGAACTTGGAGCATCTGCTTTTCATTCTCTTTCAATTCCAATTAGCTATCAGAAATCACTTTCAACCAGGTATTCATTTTCTGTAACTTTTATACCCACGCTTTCATCCGATCTGAAGGATATCTCCGGTGAAGATATGATCTACACGGGTGCGGCTGCATTTAAGGTAAAGGTTTCGGAAAGATTTTCTTATTCTCTTGGAGCGGTTTACTCAAAGCAGTTTTTCGGTGCTTTATTGCTGCCTCTGGTAGGAATCGACTGGCAGATCAATAACAAACTTAATCTATCTGGATCGCTACCTGTATCTCAAAGATTAAAATACAGCCTATCTGCTAAAAACGCTTTAGGTATTAACAATAATCTTGGAATAGGGGGCGGTACCTACCGTTTATCGGAGGAAATGAACGCTGCATATTTCCAGGCGCAGCAATCTAAAATTTCTTTATTCTATAATTATATGCCATCAAAAAATTTCTCAATTGAGTTCAATGCAGGTTATAACTACGTTCAAAAACTCGGGATTTATAACAAAGATCAAAAGATAGACCTGGCACCGTTCGACAGCCTGGATGATAGGATTCCGTTGAGAGAACTCAATAAAACTGGTATTTCGGTGGGTGTAGGGATCAATTACCTTTTTTGAAAATGCTAACCCTGTTAATTAAGGTGGGTAATATAACCGAAAAAGAGTGTTCATAAAAGGGGATAGTGTTATGAGGTGGTGTAGTTATTAAAAATTTTAAACCTTATTTTATGAAATGGTTCATGGTAAAATATATTTATCAGATTGTCTGCAGTGAAGGTAATTATAACACTCAGTTTGACGAGCAATTCAGGCTGATGCAAGCACCTGATATTAATGATGCATTCAGAAAAGCAGAAAACCAGGCAGATGGTTTTCAACTGCCTTTTAAAAACTGTATCGGCGAGTTGGTAACCTGGAAGTTTATCTGTGTTGCAGATATTCATGAAGTACAGATACCAGCTGATGGTGTGGAAGTAACCTCCATATTGCATGAGCCTGAAGATATAACTGCTTTTTTGAATGCGATTGAACAGCGTAAGCTATTCTTACAGCAGCAAATCCAGTGTGAAAATAAAAACCAGGACAGAAACACTTAATCCGGCAGCGCTTTTGCCGCTGTGAAATTCATATCGTTTAGGATTCATACCATTCTGCAAGATTGGTTAAAATAGGCGTCAATGAAAATCCTTTTTCTATTAAATGAAAATCCATTAACTCGTACTTCCGCTATAATCTTGTGATTAATAATTTGTCAGCTTCTATGCGAGAAAAAAATCGCAATATTCTTTTTATGCAACTTCTTCTGATCAAAATCAATGATATGGTTAATTTAAGTTAAGAGCGTTTAGGGTTCGTATGTCGAGTTTTACCGTACAATCAACCCATTTATGTCTATTAACTCTTTCAAAGTAAAAGTACTGCTTTTTAGTAGTCATGGCGATCCAGGATGCCATACGTATGGTCTTAGAACAGTCAGAACTCCGTTGTTGAAAAGTTCCAAAATTCATTGTCATGGATAACCAGATCAATATACTTATGCTTTTTTTGAAGTATATGCTCTTTGCTGGTATCCTCCTTGCCATTTCCTCAATTATTGGGGAAACCGTTTATTATGGAAGATTCAAAGTTGATATTTTGGAACTCGCAGGCCCGGTGGAGGTGCTGATGTCCCATAGGACCTTGTCGATTTGGGGTCAGCTGATCTTTCTTTTGGCAGTGCCATTAGTCATTAGTATCATCTTTATAGGACACTGTTGGCTCAGGGATATCTTATCAGTCAGCTTTTGTAGAAAACTGTTTTTTGTTCTAGGTATATTGCCCATGATCTGGTTGTTGGCCAGCATGCTGAATAATGGAGAAGTGTTCTTTACGGTATGGCCGGCAGGCGTAATGGTGCTAACCATCTCCCTATGGCTTGTGTTTTATCATGTCCGGCAGTTTGAGATCCGGTACTTTTCCATGCATGTCTTTTTCTTGTTTGCACTCATTCTTGCGCATGCCGCATGTAATAATGCTGATACGCAGGCGGCTAAGTGTCTTAATAGCCCTTCCGATTGTGTTTATTCAGAACCATCATGCATTTTAAAAAATTCGGTTTTTATCGGATGCATCGGGGAATGGGATATGTACTATGACCGGGGCAGGGATTGCACCGTTCTTATGCCCCAGGTGCCAGACTTCAACAGAATGTATCAATAGATGGTTGAAGGAAAAATGCTTAAAAGCTCATTTTTATACTGATTATTAGGCATGACCGCATAATTCCTAAAGGAAGGGTGATGATTAATTAACTGTCTGGATCAATAATGAAGTGTTTTGCAATCGCTGCGTATTGCATTCAGGATGCATAAGGGGAAGATCTGTTTTTATGATATAATAAATCATTAATTCATGATTATTGACTGTGGTCAATAGTACTATTGACAGCCATCAAGCTTACATCACGAATGATTTCCGATTTTCATGGGTAATTGTCTATCATTTAACATGATCCTATCAGGATTCTATTTATGCATTTCAATATTATATATTTCTATAGGTAAAAAGATCAGTTGACCTGCTGCAATGGGCTGTATGCAATATATAATTTTTTGAGGATTAGCTTTAATGGATGCCGATTGATAGGCCAAATCATAGCCTGTAAATGAAGTTTTTTTATATTGTTACTATGTATGCATATTACATGTTAATATTCCTATTACTTTTGGGAACATATCCGCGCTCTGGCCTTTTAGGGGTTGGGAGGTTCCGTAGATTCTCCCTGGAACAGTAATATTGATAATTCTCTCTTGCCGGAAGTTTTACACTCCGGGATGAAAGATTTTTAGGTTCCAGCTGTTCGTTGGTTACCTAATAACTAACCGATAATTTTTTATAGCTATCCCAGAGAAGGGTGACCAGATCGGGATTAAACCAAACATTTGAATGGAAGGATCTAAAATCCTGATTATTCTGGATGATGCCGATTTAATGTCAAAAATCTCCAAGATACTTACAGTGGGAAAGTATAATGTAAATTCGACCAATAGCGGAAAACGGGCGATGGACATTATCCGCAGATATCCGGTAGATATTATTATAAGTGGCATAAAGCTCTTAGAGATTGATGGCTTTGGCGTTCTGCGCATGGTCAATAAATTTGTTGAAAATGCAGGCGTAGGCTTTATTATGCTGCTCAATGCCGATGAGCATGACCAAACCCGTAGGGTTATGGAGCTTGGTGCGGATGGATATTTGCTAAACCACTTTGATCATGGGGAACTTCTTAATCAGGTAGAAGTAAGGATAAGAAAAAAGAGACTTCAGCGGGAGTATTTTTCAAAACACAAAGAAAGGTTTAGTGATGGCGGGAATAGGAACGATGAAATGGTGTGGCTCAGGTCAAGGTTCGATGGGCTGATACCCAGAATGATCAGGAAACATCAGGTAATCTATTATCCAGGTGATAAAGCGGCAGAAATATATTATATATTATCAGGACGGGTCAAAACCTATGTGGTTGATGATGCAGGAAATGAATTTATCACAGGTGTTTTTGGACCTGGTGAATGCTTTGGCCTCCTTGGTGCTATTTTGGGGAGCGAAAGCATGGAGAGTGCTGAAGCAATGGATTCTGCCGAAATCTCCATCCTTAAAGTGGGTAGTATCGAGAGTATTTTAACTGAGGATACGGATTTAAACAGGTTTTTTTTCAGGCAATTGGCAAGGGAGGTTAATGAAAGCCACGGAAAGCTTTTGGATATTGCCTATTATTCAGTAAGGAAGCGGATTGCAAAAAGCATATTAAATTTCAGCAAACAATCAGATGACTCCGCAAAGAAGAGCGGTTTTGTGATGCCAAGAAATGACCTCGCATGCGCAGTAGGGGTTGCAACAGAAACGCTCAGTAGAGTTTTGGGGGATTTTCAACGCGAGGGACTGATCGAAAAAGATGGAAATGAGATTATTTTAAGGAAGCCTGAACAGCTGAAAGGCATGAAAAACTAAGCTTGGCTAATCTACTTGTTGGTGGCTCATCAACCAGCCTATCATTTTAACCACGGAGGGCAAAGAGAAAAAGGCACCCGCGCACACAAAGTTTGGCTTAAATGGCTTTAACCGCAAAGAAATATAAGAGAAGGCGCAGAGAACGCCAAGCTGGATTTAAAATTATTGTTCTGTTTTTTCTCTGTGTAACCTCTGTGGCACTCGGTGGTTAATTATGCACCCGACTTAGTTACCATCATTATTTAACCACGGAGGGCAAAGAGAAAAGGCACTGAGCACACAAAGCTGGGTTTAAATGGCTTTAACCGCAAAAAAATATAAGAGAAGGCGCAGAGAACCCCAAGCTGGATTTAAAATTATTGCTCTGTCTTTTCTTTGTGCAGATCTCTGTGCACTTGGTAGTTAATTATGTGCCCAACATAGTTACCATCATCATTTTAACCACTGAGGACAAAGAGAAAAAGCCACCCGCGCACACAAAGTTTGGTTTAAATGGCTTTAACCGCAAAGAAATATAAGGGAAGGCACAGAGAACGCTAAGCTGGATTTAAAATTATTGCTCTGTTTTTTCTCTGTGTAGACCTCTGTGCACTCGGTGGTTAATTATGTACCCAACATAGTTACCCAACCAGCCTAAGTTAACATCATTTTGAAAACAATCAAGACTGGTGTTGTCCATAATCAAATTTTTTTAGTCAAAAGAGTAGAATATTTGGGTGGTTTTCATCAGGTTCTACTGTCATCAATATAATTCGTTATGAACCTTGAACTGATTGCTGCACATCCTCCTATTTATAAATGGATTTTATGGACTTAAATAAAACTGAATTAAATACTTTGTCAAGTACCTCCGTTTGTGAAAGAAAAGCTTTTTTGGCGTTATTTGTTCCGGTTCTGGGGGACCAATACCGGCATGCATTAAGGTATGTTTATAGGCATGCGGTGTTTGTTCAGCTCGCAGTGGGAGAGAAGGCATTGTCGGAAAGGCTTATGGGTGAGGGTGATAATATGATTATCTTACTCAAGGGTCTGGTAAGCGGTTACCTGAATTCTGGTTTAGGAAAAAGATACGATACATGGCTGGGAGAATCTAATAGCGTATTTATTTATAATAGGTCGGGTGATGGGTCGCAAGCGGTGAATCTGGAAGCTATAGATCACTCGCTGCTGATCGTTATTTCCAGGAAAGAACTAGAATCAGGATGCGAGGCTTTTCCTGTCCTGAACCGCCTGTTTACCCATTTGATTTTTCCTAATGCCATCAGGGATCTCAACCATTATAGTATTCTTTCAAAACTGGATTCACCTTCATCCAGGTTTAGCTATTTTCAAAGGATGTATCCTGGCGTTTGGCATCGTGTGCCGGCAAGAATTTATCAGACGTACGCCAGCAATCACTTTCTTTAACCGTTTTACAGGCTTTTGAAATTTCGTAAGTTGATAAATTATATCCATCCGCTTCAATACAAAAGGCAAATGGAATAGACAAAAGTATTTTTAATTATTTTTGTTTAAAATATACTTTTTAGTATATTTGTGTACGAATTAGGTTTTATGTTAACAAAAGCAGAGAAGACAAAGCAATTTATATTGGAAACGGCAACGCCCTTATATAACGAAAAAGGTATATCTGGGGTGACTATTGATGATATTCTTTCCGCTACCAAACTAACTAAAGGGGCTTTGTATGGGCATTTTGATGGTAAAGAGGATCTTTCTGCCCAAGTTGTTGATTATTCATTGGATAAACTTTCTCAACGCATCAGATCTGTCGTTTCAAAGGGGAAATCTGCCAAGGCTAAGGTTTGGGCATTTATGGATTTTTATAAGGATCCGCTTAATTCGCTTATACCAGGGGGGTGCCCGATTTTCAATACAGCTGTTGAAACGGATGATAATTATCCGGCATTAAAACAAAAAGTGGCAAAAGTATTAAGGGCTGGTCAACAGGAAATTACTGCACTACTTCAAAGCGGGATTGACAATGGAGAGTTTTCAACGGAACTGGATCCGGCAAACTTTGCGTTTAAGCTGGTGGCGGCCATTGAAGGTGCTACGGTAATGTGCAGGGCTATGGAAGTAAGTAAACCAATGCTGGTATTAATTAAAGGTTTCAAATCTGAATTAGCACAATATGAGCATTAATGCTCTTTTTTTGGCTTAAAATATACTAAAAGGTATAAAATATAAATTATAGACTATGAATATTACAAATTTATTTGATCCTCATTTAATCGGGGATATTGAATTAAAAAACAGGATTGTTATGGCTCCCATGACCCGAAGCCGTTCTGATAACGAAGAACATACCGCAACTGAATTGACTGCAAAATATTATAGTCAGCGTGCCACTGCTGGTCTTATTATTACAGAGGGTACATTCATTAGCGAGGATGCGGTTGGCGTGCCTAACGTTCCTGGTATCTATACTAAAGATCAGGTAGAAGGCTGGAAACTGAGTACTTCAGCAGTACATGAAAAAGGAGGTAAAATCTTTGCCCAATTATGGCATACAGGCTCATATTCGCACCCTGAGCACCATAATGGCGAATCTCCGCTTGCACCATCTGCTTACAACCCTAATGTAGAGGTTTTTACTCCAACCGGGTTTAAGCAAAGTGAGTGTTCGAAAGCGATGACTTTGGAAGACATCAAACAAACGGTAGCTGACTTTAAACAAGCTGCAATCAATGCTTTCGAAGCGGGTTTTGATGGCGTTGAATTGCACGGGGCAAATGGCTATCTGTTACAGCAATTCTTCAGCAAGAACAGCAACCAACGTCAGGATGAATACGGAGGTTCTGTAGAAAACAGAGCTCGGATTCTTTTCGATATTCTGGATGAATTAAAAGGAGTTGTAAACTTAAATCGTGTTGGCATCCGCTTTAATCCATCATTAAATGGTATAATGGGGATATTGGTTGATGATGAAACGATTGCGCTTTATGATGCTATCGTGAATAGATTAAATGACTACGGATTAGCATATATCCACCTTATAGAGCCATTCACAGATGTTTCTGCAATTCCGGAAGCGATACAGGAAGTGGCAAAGCATTTCCGGAAGATCTACAAAGGTACCATCATCATTAACAGGGCATTTAATAAAGAAACCGCTACAAAAGTTTTGAATGATGGCGATGCTGACCTTGTATCCTTTGGTGTTCCGTTTATTGCTAATCCAGATTTGGTAGAAAGATTTAAAACAGATGCTGCACTCAATGCCCCCGATCAAAATACCTTTTACACACCAGGCGAAAAGGGTTATACCGATTATCCTTTTATATCTGAATAGCCTTTAAAAAGAACAACAAAAATTATATTTCTAGATTTTAAAAATAAAAAATAATGAAAACAACAGGAAATACCATATTCATCAGCGGTGGAAGTGCAGGTATCGGTTTGGCAATTGCCAAAAAGCTAAGTGCTGCCGGCAATAAAATCATCATCAACGGACGTAGCGAAGAACGCCTTCAAAACGCTTTAAAAGAATTAGATCATACCGTTGCCATTCAAGGTGACTTATCGGTAGAAGCAGACCGGATTCGCATTGCAGAAGACCTGAAAACGAATTACCCTGAGCTGAATATCATTGTAAACAATGCCGGTGCTGCCTTTATCAATGATCTAAGTGATCACAATAATAACGCAGCTGAGAAAGCGTATCAGGAAATAAATACCAATTATATCAGCGTGATCCATTTTACTTCGCTGTTAATTCCACAGCTTTTGCAACAGGAAGAAGCTGCAGTCATCAACATCACTTCCATTGCTGCATTCAGGTCAAATAAATACCTGCCTACTTACTCTGCCAGCAAAGCGGCGCTCCACAGTTACACACAGGGACTGAGAGATACTTTTTCAGAAAACGAAAAATTGAATGTCTACGAAGTATATCCGCCTTTGGTTAATACCGAATTTTCAGCAGAAATTGGAGGCGCTAATGGCATACCTCCATCAGAAGTAGCCGATGAACTGTTTACAGCCTTAGCGAACAATCAATTTGAAGTTCCGGTTGGAGACAGTAAAAAACTACACTCCCTGCTAAACCCAATCACAGAACAGGCACCTCACTAATTTCTTTTTAAAAAATAAAATTCAAAAGACATGAACTTAAAAGGAAAAACAATCCTGATTACGGGTGGTGCATCAGGCATCGGACTTGAAGCGGCAAGGCAATTTTTAGCAATTGGTGCTAAAGTAATCATTACGGGTAGAAATCAGGCGAAACTGGATGCGGCCATAAAAGCATATCCGGCACTAATTGCGCTACAAAGTGATGCCGGAAATGAAGCAGATGCAAAAGCCCTTTTTAATACTGTAAAAGAATTGGGAGGCATCGATATCCTATATAATAATGCAGGAGTAGGCGTTCCACCAACCAACCTAGGAGTTCCCAGCGACAAGCATTTGGAAGGTGCGGCCTATGAAATGCAAATAAATTACCTGGGGGTAATACGACTGAATAATCTCTTTATGGATATGCTTAAATCCAGAAAGGAGGCCGCAATCATTAACACCACATCTATACTCAGCATGGTACCATCTCTTTTGGAGGCTACCTATTCTGCATCTAAAACAGCATTGGCCTTTTATACCAAATCGCTGAGGGAGCATTTGCGCATTATTGACAGCAGCATAAAGGTATTTGAACTGTTGCCGCCTCTGGTAGATACCGAAATGACCGCACAGCGAAGCGAGAAGAAACTCAGTCCGGACCAATTTGTGAAAGCTTTGATAAGTGGACTTCAGAAAGATCAGTACACTATACGCATAGGCGATACAAAACTGGTTTATCAGCTTAATCGTTTCTTTCCAAAGCTGACCTTCGGACTAATTAATCCGAAAAAGGATGAGCAGATACTTAGGTGAGGGTTTAACATAAAAATACACGAATAGAACACCAATAAAAACAGAAACATGAAAGCATACAGTATTTCTAAGTATAGCAAAACCGATAAACTAAATCTTGTTGAATTGCCCGTTCCGAATATTAAAGAAAACGATGTTTTAGTAGAGATACACGCATCGGGCCTAAATCTTTTGGATTCCAAAATTAAAACAGGAGAGTTTAAGCTGATCTTACCTTATAAGCTCCCATTGATTTTAGGTCATGATGTAGCTGGTATAGTTACTAAGGTTGGTTCAAAAGTAACAAAATTCAAAGTCGGTGATGAAGTCTATTCGCGTCCTGCTGATTTTCGCATCGGTACATTGGCAGAGTTTATTGCCATAGACGAAAAGGATGTAGCCTTTAAACCCAAAAACCTGACTATGGAAGAAGCTGCCTCCATTCCATTGGTAGCACTTACCGCTTGGCAGGCATTGGTTGAGCGTGCTGATTTGCAAAAAGGGCAGAAAGTGTTTATCCAGGCAGGTTCTGGTGGGGTGGGAACGATCGCTATCCAACTGGCAAAACATTTGGGCGCAACTGTTGCCACCACTGCCAGTAATAAAAGTTTTGAATTATTAAAAAGCCTGGGCGCAGATGTATTAATTGATTACAAAACGCAGGATTTTGAAACGATGCTGAAAGATTACAATGTTGTACTCAACAGCCAGGATACCAAAACACTCGAAAAATCAATCAAAATCCTGAAGCCAGAAGGCCAAGCCATTTCCATTTCTGGTCCGCCAACTCCCGAATTTGCTGATGAAATCGGACTGCCATGGTACTTGAAGACCGTCTTATCATTAATCAGTTTTGGCATCAGAAGAAAAGCAAAAAAACGTAACATTGATTTCTATTTTCTCTTTATGAAAGCCAACGGAAGCCAGCTTGAAAAGATTACTAAACTAATTGAGGCTGATATTATTAAGCCAGTAGTTGATAAGATCTTTACTTTCGAACAGACCAATGAAGCGCTACAATATGTGGAAAGTGGACGTGCAAAAGGAAAAGTGGTGATTAAGGTAAAATAAGTTTATTAAGGGGTATCGTTATTCGAACAGATTATTCGCCAACTGATTCTAAATTCTTTATATTTTACTTACAAGGTGAAGGCAACTAATTCTTTAACTTAAGCACATAGCCCCATCGTTTAGCTAATGAATGCGGGTTTGACTTAAAATCATCAGGAGTCAAAAATAATCTTCGTTCCTGAGGGCACACAAATGGTGTACCCTCATCTTTTTTATAGTTGCCCAGTTATTTTAAAGTTTGCGGAAGAGGAACATAGGACTGTTACTTTTTTGAGTCCAGTTTTTTGATGTGGGCAATGATTCTTTTTTCCTGACTGTCTTCCGTTTTTTGAGAAACAATATCATCAAGGATAGCCGTTTTTTCATCCTCCGCCAGGCTCATGAATTTTTTATATACCTCAGCATCCTTGAAACAATCTTTAACCTCATCTTCATGGGTTAATCGGTCATCTGATGTTTTTACCATACTTACTGTTACTTCATCACCACCACCTTTGTTTATAGCTTTGCGAATGGTGCTGTTTAGGGAGATGCGTTTGTCTTGATTTTTAAGTGGTGCCAGATTTAAATCATTGAATTCGTAGCCATCAATTGTGCCGGAAACTTTCATGAAACCCCATTTCCCTCGAATATCTTTAGTGCCCGGAATCACCAGATTATACGTCCATGCACCCTTACCCGGTTCGTGCCGGATCTTCAATTTTTCGTTTTTCAGAAGTTCTTTCATAATTTTCTTTTCACATTATTTGATAGATATAATCCCGTAAATAACGCAATGACAGATTATCTTGTTTCGCCATTTCGGATTTTTTTTATCCAAACACTAAATGTAAAATTGAACATTAATCTTGATTGGTATTGATGAAAATAGGGGGTAAAAGTGAGCCGGAGCTTAAGTCATTGATATTGGAAAAGGCATCAGTCTATAATCCAAGTCCATTACGTAAAAACTGAATAAAGGGTAATGCGGCGCTAAAGCTGAAGAGTATATCCTGAATCAATTCATCTTTAGTTTTTAACATATCTATTGGGCTTTTCAGTTCGTATCGTTGAAGTTTGATGTAAGCCTCGCCAGGAATTCCAATAGGATATCCCTTAGGTAAGGAACTTAACGATGAAGATTGCTCTAGAGTGAATCCCGATGAATAGATATCCTGAAGTATCCTGTCAAACCGTTCTGCATGCTTTGAAATGTAACTCCTCATTACCTGTAGTCCAAAAATATCAGGATCGTATTTAACGCTAATATAGTTTAGGCCAGGTTCAATATGTACAAGGTATACAGGTTCATTACCATTATTTGCTAATGGACTAATCGCTATTTCAAAAAAGGCATTGTAGGTAATAGCCTTTTTGGGCTTGAAATTTACAAGATTTGAGATAAACCTTTCCACTTCAATTTCATCATTTAACTTGGTATCGATAGGAGTGAGCTGTTCTAATAATAGATAGGCCAAATCACCGATCTCAGTTTTAGCCCTTTCATATTCGCCAATGTGATCCATAAACCAAGTCTGATCATTATTGGATTTTAGATTAAGTAGAAATTCAAGGGTTTTTTTCATGTGATGGATGAGCATGGAATACAAATTTGGAAACAAAATGACATTGTAAATGTTTTTTTCATGTCGTCATAATAATTAAAAATCTATTTTGATTTACACTTACCATTTCATTTAAAAACATGTAAAATAAAGCAACGTTTACATTTTTATCTAAACTAGCAAAAAATAATAATACGGAGTGGATGAATAGCAATCGTGATGCCTATAATAAGTGCATGGACGATTTCTCAGATTTTATACAAATGGTGATCAACGAAATTGCACAATTTGATGGCGACATTTCTAAATCTGATTTGAAAGCGAAAGATTGCATACCGAGGCTAAATAGAGATCTTCGTTTTTCAAAGGATAAGTCTCCATACAAAACCTATCTATATGCTGTTATAAGTAAAAATGGGCGGAAAAGTGGCAATGCTGTTTATTATATCGTGATCAAACCAGGTGAAAGCGGCATTGGTGCCGGCGCATTTCAACCTGATAAGCAAATATTAAAGAAGCTTCATCAGGAGATCGATTTTAATTTTAAGGAATGGCTTACCACTGTAGAAGATCAAGATCTTTTGTTGAAATTTCCAGCAGGCATCATCTCCAATCAATACCTCAAAAAAACGCCAAAAGATACAGAAGAAAGTAATCCGGCTTTGGAATTTCTAAAGATGAAAGACTTTTATGTTGCTCACAACTATAGTGATGAATTCTTTTTAAAAAAAGAAAATCTGAGCACCATAATTGAAAGCTACAAATCTGCGGGAAAATTAAATAATTTTATTAATAAGGCAATAGATGGATAATCGCCAATTTAATAGGTTTAAAATAAAGGAATTACTTTAGTTATGGCAAAAATAAATTTGTCAGCTGGTGTAATATAATCCTTTCGCATACTTCTTTTGTGTCATTAAAACCCTTTTTTGTATTATTTTAAAAATGTTGGAGGCACTAGATTTGTACCATCAAATTTTAAATAATGGGAAAAACAATTTTAATAACAGGAGCTTCCAAAGGGTTTGGAAAGCTGTGGGCAAAATCCTTTTTAGAGCGTGGAGATAAAGTGGCTGCAACAGCCAGAAAATTATCTGATCTGGATGATTTGGTTCAGGAATTTGGCGATTTAGTAACGCCTATACAATTAGATGTTAATGATAGAAATGCTGTTTTCGAGGCATTAAAATATGCTAACGCTACTTTAGGCAGAATTGACGTATTAATTAATAATGCAGGATTTGGATTATTTGGTGCTATTGAAGAAACTACTGAAGAAGAAGCAAGGCAACAAATAGACACCAATGTATTTGGTTTGCTTTGGGTAACTCAGGCTATTTTACCCATTATGAGAAATCAGGGAAGTGGTCATATTATCCAGTTATCTAGCGCATTGGGCCTAACTGGTGTTGCAACTCTGGGTATTTATAGTGCATCGAAATTTGCGGTAGAGGGATTAAGCGAAGCATTGGCAGCAGAAGTAGAAGAATTTGGAATTAAGGTAACTTTGCTGGAACCAAATGGATTTACCACTGACTGGGCAGGGCCGTCTGCTGTTAAAAGTAAACCAATGGCAGAATATCAAGCAGTTCATGATGCTTTTCAAAGCAGTGTGAAGCCAGAAGACTATGGAGATCCTGCTGCAACCGCTCCAGCAGTGCTTGAACTGGTTGATAATGATAACCCTCCATCGAGATTGTTTTTAGGAAAAGTAGCTTATCCATGGATCAAGTCTGTTTATGAGAATAAACTGGAAGTGTGGGAAGGCTGGAAAGATGTTTCAGCATCGGCACACGGAAAATAGACTATTTAAATATTAATTTTACAATAGAGGCTGTATCATCAATTCGAAATATCATTGGTAGCCTGTAAAAGGATTTTTGAAAAAGATTATTAATAGTGTTTCGAAAGGCTCAGCACAACAAATCTTAATAAAAAATAATAATTATAATACAGCCTCTATATTTGATTTTAAATATGAAACATTTTAAAAGTTTGAGTGCATTGCACCAGGAAAAGAATTTTATTCCACCAGAAAATCCATTGATTAGTTTAGTGAAATGTGGTGGTTTCTGTGGTATGGGAAATGATGAATTTACAACAGATTTTTTTATGATTGCTTTTAAAAAAATTCAGTCAGGAATCTTCAGTTACGGAAAAACCAAGTATGATCATCAGAATGGCTCCATGTTTTATGTAAGGCCAAGGCAGGTAATCGCTTTCCAGGAATTGCAGTTTGAGCAGGATGATTTTTTGATATTTTTTCATGAAGATTTCTTAAGCGGTCACCCACTTTATCAAAGCATCAAAAAATATAATTTCTTCAATTACGATGTTAATGAGGCACTGCATCTATCTCCTAATGAGGAAAAGCTAATCTGGGATCTTCATGACAAGATTAAATCTGAATATCTAAATAACCAGGATGAATACAGCCGGGAAATTATGATAGGGCACATTGACTCCATTTTAAGATACTCTCAACGCTATTATAAAAGGCAGTTTATAAATCGAAAAGAATTAACAGGCAAAACGGCCTCAAAATTCAATGAGGTTTTGATAAATTATTCTGAAAGCGGTTTAATAATTGAAAATGGGGCTCCAACTGTCAAATATATGGCAGAAAAACTTAATTTATCTGCACATTACCTTAGCGACCTGCTTAAACAAGAAACTGGCAAAACAGCACTAGAACTCATTCATATTTACCTTATCTCCGAAGCTAAAAACTTATTGATGGATGCCAATACCAATGTAACAGAAACGGCTTATGCACTGGGATTTGAGAATCTTTCCTATTTTTCACGTTTGTTTAAAAGAGAATCAGGTTTAACACCTAAGCAATTTAAAAATCAACTTTTCAATTAATATGCTATTTGTACATCTATTGTGCTAATTAAATCATTTCTATTCTAATGACTTAGAAACTGTCTATTTTTTCATAAACGAAGATCAACTTGCGAAGTTTTGGTGGCCTTTTTGGGGAAATACTTCGAAAGTTTGTGGCATTATCATCAAAACTCACGAAATTCTTCAGCGCCAAGGCTTTTGAAATTTCGTAAGTTAATAAAGGTATAATTTTTAAACAGCTTTTAAAGCTAATATTTGGGAACTATCCAGAATTGTAAACTATTCCTTTTTTTCTACCGCTATCCAGTGGTATCCTTCTACCGATCCACTTCTTGGATAATAAGAGAAATTCAGGATTTGATCTTGCCTTTTAATTTTCACCGTTAGTATTTTATCATAGCTGCCATAGTAATTATATAAATCAATAAACTCCATAATCTCGTCTCCCTCTTTAATTCCGGCCTTTTCTGCATTAGAATCCTTAACCAGGTCTGCTATGATCTGACCTTTGTATACACCTTTTGACTTATTGAAGCCAAGATCAAAGATGCCAGCTTCTATCTTTTCTGCAACAAAGTTTTTTCCAAAGGTACCAGGGTAAGGAATGATTAGTTTGCCATCCTTCATAGCTTTCCAATCGGAGACTGCCCAATTTCCGGCTCTTTTCTGAAGCAGCTCGATCCAGGTTTTTTCCGTAATGCTTTGGGTCTGTTTGAGTTTCTCAAGTTCCATTGCTAAGGAAAGCACGGTGCTTTTGTTTCCCTTTGTCAGAGATTTTAATTTTGCATCAAGATTGGCAAAGTAAAGGAAGCCTCGTGTGTATGGTAAGGTCCATGAATTTGTCGTAGAAAAATTCAAGTTGTTGTTAGCCGAATCTGGCAACATTCTTATCGCATTAGTATAATACTGTGCTGCTTTCTCATTAATGGATTTCAGGTAAAATTCATCAGAATAAAATTTCCCGTTATGGGGTAATACTGTCGATAAATATTCGGCTATTCCTTCGCTATACCATTCTTCACCTACACCCGTAATAAATATATGCAGCATTTCATGCGAGACTAGTGAAAGCATATCGTCATTATCTTTGAGTTTTTCTGATGGTGGGATACAAAGTAGAAAAGACCCATAACCATCTCCCTGTACTGCTGAACCACTAGACAATTCCAAATTTGGATAAGAACGAAAGAAAAAGCGAAAGGCCAGGTCTGGTGAGGCTTGAAATTGCTTCCTTAAATATTCATAAACATTCTGGAATTTAGGTAAAGAATTTCCAATTTTTTCCTCGTTTAACCCCAATCCTGCAACACTAAAACCTTTATCAGGTAGAGGAGAAGGATACATGTGAAGATTACCTACAATAAACTGCGCATATTGCAAACTTGTATAAGAGAGTTTAGTGCGCGAAGTTGCATTTCCAATCCCAAAACTTGAAACTGCAGTATTACCCTCAGTTAAATCCCAATCTAGTTTGACAAAGAATTTATTTTTTAAAGGTGGTAAAAGCAATATGCTAATAAAAGACCCGGTAAGGCCACCTCCGCTTGCCTGCATATCAATGTTTCCACCCCGGTTGCGAAAAGGACTGGCTGCCATAATAGTATATTCTACTGTTACTTTTCCATTCACCGTTCTTGAAGCCTCGTACACCATGGTATTATGTATAGAATCTTTTTTTGATGGATTTATATACACCATTCCATCATCATCTTTAACAATAAGATTAAAAATTTGGTCGGCTTTTCTGCCCAGGCTTTGCATCAGATCCAGATGCAGATTTAGGTTATGAGACCGAAGATCATCCTCAAAAACTACTTCATAAGAAACATGCATGCTGTTTGCTTTTCCATCACTGTCATATAATGGTTTTAAATGCAATACAAGGGTTTTGTTTACCGTGTTCCCGGCACCAAATGCGTTTAAAAAATTACTCAAAAAAGTAATGGAAATGATAAGACTGAAGAATCTTAAGTAGCTAAGGAATGAAGTGTTAAACATAAATTTTAATCAATAAATTAGGGGCATAAATGACATCACTTTTTCTAAAACGTTGCATGGTCTGCCCGTTCCTCGTTGCATCAAACTAAAACAGCTTTTTATATCCAATTACTTTTCAAGTCTTCGTTCATCTGCTTTATAAATTTATCCTTGTCTTTCTTCACTTCCTTGATTTTTGCTTTCAATTCAGGAGAAGTAGGGAAATATTTTTCTGACCAAATATAAATTTCTATGATGATGGGCAATAAATCAACGCCCTTCTGTGTGAGCCTGTATAAAACTTTTGCCTTACTATCTGGGTGTGCCAATTTTTCAATAACTCCATTTTCTTCTAACACTTTCAATCTTGATGCTAAAATATTGGTTGCGATTCCTTCTTCCGATTTTAGAAAATCATTATAAGTACTTTTATTATAAAACATTAAATCTCTTATTATAATCAGAGACCACTTATCGCCAAAAACATCCAATGAGCAACTAACTGGACAGTCTGATCTTTTTTTTATTTTTTCCATAGATTTTTAGCAAAAACAACTTGCATTTTAAAAGTTGTTTATATATTTGTACTTGCAAATTGCAAGCAAATTTACTGATAAAAATTTAAATAGTTAAAAATGAAGAAGAATATTTTAGTAACAGGAGCATCTTCCGGCTTTGGTTTGATGCTCGCAAAGGAGTTACATCATAAAGGATACAATGTTATTGGTACAAGCCGAAACCCTGAAAAAACAGCGGTGTCTGTACCCTTTAAAATGTTGGAATTAGATATTACCGATAGTAATTCTATCAAAACCTTTGGCAAGCAGCTCTTCGTCGAAATCGATAGATTGGATGTATTGATCAATAATGCAGGATTTTATTTATCAGGGTTAGCCGAGGAAACTACTATTGAGCAGGGAAAGCAGCAATTAGATACCAACTTTTGGGGTACCGTTATGCTCACCAATGAACTATTGCCGCATTTTAGAAAACAACGCTCTGGTAAAATAATTACCGTAGGATCCATTGCAGGGTTGATCAGTCTTCCTGGTGGATCTTATTATGCGGCTTCCAAGCATGCACTGGAAGGGTACTTCAGGGCATTGCGCTTTGAACTAAAAGAATTCAATATAAAGGTAAGTATAGTGGAGCCAGTGGGTTTTAAAACCAATATTGTAAGTAACTCAAAAGTTGCGAACAATAAAATCGGTGATTATGATAGATATCGCACAAAACTGGAGGATTATACAAAGGATCTGTTTTCAAAATCAGAGGAACCGGATGCTGTTGTTAAGGTCCTTCTAAAATTAGTCGAAAACGAAAATCCGACATATAACTATCCGGTGGGGAAAGGTTCTACCTTATTCCCGGCCTTACAGTATTTTTCATTCAAAACATTTGAAAACGCGATTATCAAAAACATTAACAAATTCAAAAAATAAAATAATAAGTCATGAAAAAAATATATTTGGTACTAATACTATCTGTTCTATCGATTTTTAACGCAATGGCTCAAAATGCTTCTTCCGACAAGATATTGGGGATTTGGATGAGCCAGGAGAAAGATGGTAAAATTGAGATTTACAAGTCTGACAATAAATATTTCGGAAAACTAATCTGGGGTAAAACCATGTATGAAGCCGATGGATCTACCTCTAAAAAGGATGTAAAAAACAAAGATGAAAAACTTAGATCCCGCAATCTTAAAGATCTGCTCATGCTCAAAAATTTTAAGTACAATGATGGGGTTTGGGATAATGGTGAAATTTACGATCCTTATAGTGGCAAAACCTATAGTTGCACCATGAAAATATCAGATGGAAAATTGAATATTCGAGGATACATTGGCATTTCTCTTCTCGGAAGAACTGCCATTTGGGAAAGGGCTAAATAATAAGAGCCCCTTTTAAAAAGGACGGATCTGATGGTTAGCTTTTCAGTCCATTATTTTTCGGTTGGTGAGACACCAACCGATAGAAATGTATGCCTAAATATTTATCTCCCAATAATTTAACCACAGAGGGCAAAGAGAAAAAATCACGGAGAACACGAAGATTAACCTACTGGTTGGTGTTTCACCAACCAGCCTAGTTTTTGATAAAAAGTTACTAACTCTGACGAGTATTTTGCCTGTAGAGTTAGTAACTTTAAGCTTATTAACTAATCACAGAAATCAGTTATTCATGAAGAACCAATATTGCTTTTACTGATCTGTTCAGTACCTTATTAACTGTACTCGTGGTAAATAAGCGATAGATAATATTATGGTGATGCTTAACCAAACATAAAATATCGGTGTGGTTTTGCTCAATAAAATCCATGATGCCGTTGGGTGCACTGTTATCTTTGATATAGTTGAACTCGATCTGGGTTTCTGGCAACAGCGCCCTAATGCTGTTTTCTCCAGTTTGTATGTGTTGCTCGTCTGACCTTTCCGCTACATAAAGTACCTGCATTTTTTGAGTGCCAGATGCCTTTAGCATTTCATTCAGTGCCAGAATATCATTTTGAGATAACCTGGTCTCGTAGTCTGTTGCCAAAGTGATTATAGGTTGCGATGGAAAGCTGCTTTCTATAGGAACAATTAAGGTAGGGATTCTCATTTTCGAAACGACCATACTCGCATTACTCCCAACAATTCCGGTAATTCCTGTTGCACCAGTTATTCCCATCACAAGCAATTCTACCGCATTTTTTTTTGTATATTCAGAGATAACAGCCCTTAAAAAACCCACGTCACAACTGGTCGATATTTTAATTTCTGTTAGCTTTTGTTCTTCACGAATCTGCGCTGCCCAGTGTTCCAGGGCATTTCGTTTATTTTCATAGTAAGATTCTATAAATATGGCATTGTAGGTGCTATTGTTTATCCCTTCTGTAGGATGAATGGCATGAATAGCGGCAACATCCATATTTAATACTTTTGCCATGGCAAGGGCATAAGCGAATGCATTGGCTGCACTTTTTGAGAAATCTGTTGCAACAAGTATTTGTTTCATGGTTTAGATATTTTGAAAATCAGGTTAGATAAATAGATGAAACAACATGAATAACAATATAGCCAGAATGATTGATACGGGCAGTGTAAGTACCCAGGCCATGCCGATACTTTTCAGGGTATTATTATTCAGGTTTTTTGTTCCGCCAGATGCCACCATAGCTCCTGCAATTCCGCTTGATAATACATGGGTGGTACTCACCGGAAGACCAAAGGCGGTACTTAAGCCAATGGTTGAGGCCGCTACAATCTCTGATGTAGCA
The DNA here is from genome assembly GCF_048515415.1 of Pedobacter sp. N23S346. Taxonomy (NCBI): domain Bacteria; kingdom Pseudomonadati; phylum Bacteroidota; class Sphingobacteriia; order Sphingobacteriales; family Sphingobacteriaceae; genus Pedobacter; species Pedobacter sp. N23S346. The sequence goes on along the minus strand of NZ_JBLYEE010000010.1, from coordinate 4,797 downwards.
CCCTGGGCATAGTTTAAATGTTCATTCCCGATTTTTTCACCAATAGTTACCACAATGCGTTTCCACCCGATCATGGTGCCTAATCCAAGCGCTATTGATATGGTAAGGATTACCCACAACGGAGCGAACTCTACCAATTTTGAAAGTTCTTCCTTATTTTTGGTGAGTATTTGTTGATCATGCTTGTTAATAACCAGGTTCTTATCATTTTCAACTGTTTTTATAACAGCAATTACACCCTCAATCTGCTTTCTAAACTTGTAAGTGTTTTCCTTATCAGTCTCGCTTTTTAATAAAAGATGTTTTTTAGTCTGTTCTATTTTACTCGTAAAATCAAGAATGTTAATGCCCTTATCATGATTTAGATTAGAGATATTTTTTACGACTTGTTCTGTAGCATTTAATTCAGTCATTACATCCTGTTTAGGGATATTGTGGTTTACAGCGAACTTTGCTGGCAGGAATGCAATTAGGATAAGCATTAAAAGACCAACGCCTTTTTGTCCGTCATTACTTCCATGAAAAAAGCTCACTAAGGTGCAGGTGGTGATTAATAAACCTCTTATCAATAGTGGTGGCCGATCATTTTCGCCATGAGGGATATGAAAGAGGGCATGGTATTTAATTACATGTTTTAAGAAATACATCAGTAAGATAGCAAAACCAAATCCAATTATTGGAGAAAGGATAAGTGATAATCCAATTTCTTCTGCCTTTCCCCAGTTTACTCCATTACCTCCATAATACCAGGTAAATGCTAGTCCGGCACCAATCATGGCTCCGATCATAGTATGAGAACTGGAGCAGGGAATTCCGAGATACCAAGTACCCAGATTCCATGCAATGGATGCAATTAATACAGCAAGTACCATGCACGCGCCCACACCAATAGGAAGATTCATCAGTGCATCGAGGGGTACAAGCTTGAGAATCCCCATCGCGACAGCGATTCCACCGGTAAATACGCCCATAAAATTCCAGAATCCAGACCAGGGGATAGCTATGACTGGCTTTAACGCTTTAGTGTAAATAACTGTCGCTACTGCATTGGCAGTATCATGAAATCCATTGACAAACTCAAAAGCAATCACGGCGAGTAAGCACAATAAGAATATTAGCAGTAGTGGGGTGCTTAAATGAGTATCGCCCAAAAAGGGAAGTATAACGTTAATGGATGGCATAAAATGTATCGAAAATTAGGTATGGCAACTTTTTACAAATTACCATCTTAATGATGATGTGTGTATATGTTTAATGTTAAATAACTGTTATGTTATGGCTTACAATTTTTTAATCGCTAGTACGTGAAACTCATTTATAGCTTGAATAAAGGCAATTTATTTATTCACAATGCTTGAAAACTTAACCTACAGTTTTTTTTGAATTAAGATCTCTAAGTGATATTTGTTGCATTAAATAATCAAATTATATGCAAAACGGTACCATTCAAATTAACGCAGATCTACAGCAGTTTATCCAAAAGTTTGAACCAAGCAAATTTAAAATCCTAACCCGCGGAATTGAGATCAGGGGTATTTACGATTTACACGGCAGTATGTTGAGGGCAAATGCCATTATAGATAAAATGGGTTTGAACCTTTCTGTTAGCCACAATGCGGAGATGCTCAGTTACAAAGGGTTTGAAGTTCTTTCGCTTTGATATTATGCTTGTTGATAGATCTGAACTATCTCCTTATATCTTAGAGCGACCAGATTCTTTACCGATTTTGAATAGATAAACTTTTTTCGAAATAAATGATGTTGCTGTCAAAATTTCCTTGATAAGGGCTTCCACAAGCGCTAAATCCCTTTGATTTTAAGTAGCGCTGACTACTTGGAGTAGCTGTTGTTGAAAATATCATGCCGTGGTAATGCATAATCTTATCTTGAAGCATTCCTTTAAGGGTGCTGCTAATTCCTACCCTTCGCACATCTGCTTCGGTAAAGGAGTATCCAACCTCAAAGATGAAATCATTTGCATTACGTTCAATGCCAGCTTTCAATTGAATTTGCTTTACATAAAATCTGGAGGGTCTTTTGATTGCTGAAATACCAACCAATCGTTTTCCCAGATAGCAGAATCCCAGAAATTCGCAGTTGTATATTTTTTGAAAAAGATCAATCAAAGAAACCTTGTTTCCTTTTTTAAGCAATAAAAAAAAGTAATAGAGTTCTGAAAGGGAACAGTCGCAGGGTTTTTTAATTTCAATGAATGTGTGGAGTCGCAATTGGGGCTTGCTAGTCGCATTTAGCAGGGGCGAGGCAGTAGAAGATAAGTTATATTCCATGTCGTAGCAAATGATGTAGAAGATAAATTGGAATTTTATTCAAAGATACCGGCAGGCCTAATTCCGTTGTGTTCTAGTATAATTCTACCTGGTTTTGTTATAGCGCTTTAGTGTTGCACACATGGAACCTGATATGGAGAGTTGTTCACAAATCTTATCATTCCAGTCTATCAGTGCATCCTCTGGAGAAGTTCCCAGTCCTGTTACACTATTTTCATCTTCTAAAGAGAGTACGGCGTAATAGTAGCCTCCATCTTTAAAAAGCATTGGTTTGAATTTGGTAACAAAGGTTGGTAGCTTAAATTGGCTGAAATTAAACTCGACAAGATTGCCCGGTTTTGCTTCTGGTTTCTGTATCATATGGCTTGGTTAAGATATAAGTTTAAGTTTTTTATAGCGGGAACTTTGGTTTTACATGGCTTTAAGCAGTATTGCTAACCAGGCTGAGTTGTATTTAAAGTAATGCTATTGCAAACGCAGAAAACAAATTAGGAAAGAGATGTTTACTTTAGGTTAGCACTTTGTTGTATTATCGTTAACAGGCGTAATTTTCAGTAAGGTCGTTTTGTTTGTTTTTCGCTCAGATGTTAATCCTTTGGATAATCACTACGATATCCATTTCTTAAGGTCAATTGTTATCCTATCTATCTTAATGATTCTCATATAATGTTTGGATTTTGGTAGATAAGCAAGATTAAGTTTCTATTAAGTTTATCCTTAATTAGGGAAAACGAAATCATAACTGATTAAGTTCGCATAATAAGAATTCATTCATTTGAAATATATGGCATCATCAAGACGAAATTTTATAAAGGCAACAGTATCAGGATTAGTACTGGCAGGTATCTCCAACAGTGCTACTGATATCATAGATCATGTTCCTGCACCAGAAAATGTTGGGGTTAAGTTGCGTTTTGCCATTGCCTCCGATGGGCACTATGGCCAGCCAGGCACTGATTATAAAAAAGATCATGAGAATATGGTTCGGTGGCTTAACCAAGCTCATGAGCAAGCGCCTCTTGATTTCGTTATCATAAACGGAGATCTTGTGCACGATCAGCCAGCACTTTTAAAGGAATTAAAAAATCAATATTATGATCGGTTGAAAGTGCCATTTTATGCCGTTCCAGGGAACCATGACCATGCAGATACCGCTCACTGGATGTCAGTTTTTGGATATGAGGATAACTTTTCTTTTGAAAAGAATGGTGTAGGGTTTGTGCTGGCTAATACCTCAAATGCGAAAGGCATTTACCTGGCTCCAGACAATACATTTCTTAAAAGAGAGCTGTATAAGTTTAGATCTCTTTCTACTGTTTTTGTTATCCTTCATATCCCACCACATCTATGGGTGCCACAGAATCCGTTTGTAGAATCAGAAACAACTATTTCGCTGCTGCACGATTATCCAAATGTTAAGGCCGTATTTCATGGCCATGATCATAGCCTTGATGCAGTCTTCTACACTGATAAATTGCCTCATTTCTTTGATTCACACATTGGAGGTAATTGGGGTACTTCTTACAAAGGATTCAGGTTAGTGGAGGTTGCGATGGATGACAAGATCTTTACCCGACAAATTAATGCGAGTGGTAGCCCTATATTGAATGAACAGAAACTATAGCCTAGAATTCTGTTTGCTGTAGTATTGAAATTTTACAGATATCACCCAATAACGACGTAAGCACGTTTTGTGAAATTATTTATGGTGCTCGATTTTTATCTTTTGCTAAAGCGGATTAAGAGCCTTTCTTAATTAAAATCAGAAATAGCTTTTTAATCTGTCATTGGTAACTTGATTCAGTACTTTTTTATTAGCCATATTGCTTTTCCTTTCTCACGCTATATCCTGAGGCACGAAGTGTAACAGCGTTTTCTACTACTACTACTACTACTACTACTACTACTGACACCGAACGTTTTTTAAATCGCTAGCTGCGAAAAATCCTTGTCTTCTCTTCGTAGACAGTCTTTTCTTCCCGGGGAAAGGTGCTGTTTTTCCGCTGCGCAGGCTTGCCTCGGCTAGCCGCCGAAGGGCTTTTACTTTTGGCTTGGCCCAAAAGTAACAAAAACCCAAGGCTTGAATCTGATGTTGGATTAGCTCGTAGAAATTTAAATGGCGGTAGCGCAAGGGCTTGATTTGACTTTTAATAAAGATTTGTTTTAAGGAGCCGTTCGCGCTACCTTGGGTTTGAGGTATTTGAACGTTGGTGTAAAAATTTCAACGGCTTCTCCTTCCATCATCTCCTATGCCGGATAGCAGGGTGCAGATTGCAGGGTGGAAATAGTAGGTGCCGATCGCGAGGTGCGATAAATGCTTTTTTCTTGCGCCCTTTCACTCCCGGGGAAAAGTGCCGCCAGGTTGATAGGGGCCGTTTTTTTCGCTGCGCTGGCTTTCCTCGGCTAGCCGCCGAAGGACTCTTACTTTTTTGCTTGATCAAAAAAGTAACAAAAAAATCAAGGCTTGGATCTGATGTCGGATTAGCGCGTCGAAATTTAAATGGCGGTA